>CAZMGQ010000092.1:0-7632 GCA_964565855.1 uncultured Lentisphaerales bacterium
CCGGCCTGGACGAAAGGAATGCCGGTTTCGCAGATGATGCGCGTCAGGACAAAGAGCAGCATCAGGGTCAGCAAGCCGAAGAAGATCCCAGCAATCAGGTCGCAGCCCATGAGGCGCAGAACGACGACAAAGGCGACAAAAGCCAGCAGCAGAACACGGGCGGCCAGTACGGCCGGGTCGCCGGGTTTGGTTTGACCCCGGCCCAGGAAGGCGCGTGCCAGTACCGACCGGAAGTAGGTGCGTCCGGTATAGAGGAGAATCAGCGTATAGCCGAGAAAAGCTCCGGCGCGGCCGGCCTCAAGATCCTGACCGGTGACAGGCGTGCCGAAGGTGAAATAGACGAAGAGCGACATAGCAACCATCAGGGTCGGGGCTAGCGCCATCGTCAGGCTGATTTCGGAGCTGACGAAAAAAGCCAGGCCCACAATCGAGAAGAAGATCGACTGGCTCGTGAGGCACCACCAGTTGGTGGAATGCTTGAGGAAGGGCATTTTGCCCATGAGCGGCAGATGCCAGCTCTTGAGGTTGGGCAGAAACTCTTTCAGCAGCGGGATGGAAAGCGGATATTTGATACCCAGGTATTCCAGCAGATAGAGGGAAAAGACCGGCACCATCCCCCACCAGAAGAGACGCTTGCGAAACAGGTCCGGCACGCCGCGCTGATTATCGGAGCGGGCGCAGAGACTGCCGGCGACCTGGGCGATGGGGTAGCTCAGTTGTTCGTGATGCGCCCACTGCCGGTGTACCAGAAATTGGAGGGCGATAACGCAGAGGGCCAGCAGAAAGACCAGCGGTCCCCAGTAGGCCAGGCTGCCGAGCCAGGCGCGGAGCGGCAGTTCGGCAAGCCCCAGCACCTTTGTGCCCTGGGCCAGGCCGGTGAACATGCCGCGATAGACCTCTTCATCCAGCACCAGCACACCGTTGTCGAGCCAGGGTGCCGGTTTGGGAAAGAGGCGCGGGTTGATATTGGTCAGAACACCGTGTTCGATCCATTCGGGTCGTCCCGGCAGATAGTACCAGGGCAGGGTCAGCAGACGGTGAAAGTAACGGAAGAGTCCCGATGTGGGCGGGTAGCAGGCGATCAGGGTCATGATGAAGACCACGCCCAGTTCGCGCGGGTTGAGGGCCAGAGATTTGCGCAGGCGACCTGCCAGACCGTTCCAGATGAGCGCTACAAAAATTATGTAGGTAAAGGCACCGCCCGGCATGTGGTTACCCACCATCAGCGGGTGTCCGAAGCGGCTATCGTGGTATCCGGCAATCCCCGCCATGATCAATGCCCCGAGGAACCCGAACAACAGGGAACGCAGGGTAATGCCGCGGGGAGCAGGCTGCACCTCGATTTTTTCGACGCTCATTGAAAGGCTACACCTCTAACTCTCTGCAAAAACATCAACGGCCGGGCCGCAAACCAAATACGAAAAACTGACCCTTTCCCGGCAGGCATCCATGTTCGGGAGCTGACTTTGCACGTCATAACTGCCAAACCTGGTGGGCACAGCAGTATGCATGGTCAGCCGGGGATGCTGCCTGCGGTATGCATCAGCAGCCTGCCTGCCAGTGTGGCAACTCCCTGTCAACAGCAATGTTGCGGGTATCACGGTCTATCTCACTGTTGTATTAGCCAGAAGTGTGCCACCGTCTTCACGCTCCCACTCAGCGAGTTTTTCTGAGATGAAATCAGTGCAGGCTTGATGCTGTTCGTGGGGTCCCATGTCGGCCGGCAGCAACGGACCGCAGGCAATGCGCACCGGGTTGCGGGGGGTGACAGGGCCGAGTTCCTTGATGAAGCGGCCGAGCCCGAGATAATCGGTCCGGACAGCCAGTGGCACCACCGGCACCCCGGCACGCTGCGCCAGCTTGGTGCCCATTGAATTGAAGCGTGCAGCGTCAAAATACGGCGTTCTTTGTCCCTGAGGAAAGATCAGTACCGAGCGTCCTTCCTCCAACCCCTTCTGGCCGTCCGTCAGGACTTTGCGCAAGTCCTCAAGCGCACTTTTGCGGTTGATCCGGATCGGATCGAGCGACCGTACAACACGGCCGAAGCAGGGGTAATGTGCCAGACTTTCCTTGAGGACGATCAGCAGGCGCGAGTAGATCGTGAGGGTTTCCGGCAGGAGATAGGTTTCGAGTGAGCTGACATGGTTCGAAACCCAGACGACCGGAAAGTCCTTTTTATCTAGCTGGTCGAATCCGCTGACGTGAATTCGACCCCCCAGTTTTTCGGTCAGACTATGAAACAGGTAGCAGAATTGCGCCCATTTTCTGATTTCAAATTCCGGGTCACGTGCCAGGCGGTATCCCTTGTAGAAGATCAGTCCCACGTTGAGGTGAAAGATCGATCTGGCAAGGAATCCCGGCATGAATGGCCGCTGTTTTTCAGGAGGAGTAGAGTATCCTCCTGTTTTTCGCAGGCTTTCCTGGAAATCGGCAACACTCATACGAGCCTGGTTTGGTAAGCTCCGGAATCAGGGCCAGCGAGCCAGCACGATGTTCGTGCGTTCGTTAACTGTACGAGTCCCGTCACGAGCCAGCGACGAAACCATCCAGCCGTAGGTTTCGCCAGAACGCGGCCTGAAGTTGTTGAGTGGTGCTCTCTTGATGTGACCACCCTCGACTACGCTGGCGGGTTTGCTGGTCTGACCCGGACGCAACCATTCGAAAGTTGCAGCCGTCCAACGGCCATCAAGGTTGACGATAATCCAGGGGTTGGCATTGACCCCGTTACGAGCCGGCCAGACGTTGGCTTTGTTGTATTTCAGGTTGACTGTACTACCGATTGAGACGCTCAATGACGAGGTGATCGGCCAGCCGGAAACGTTGGCATGCAGGTAATGAATGCTACCGGCATTTATGGCATCTGCTGCGCCGACAGTCGGGGAAGAAGACGAAGACGAGCTGCCACTACTTTGGGAGCCCGACTGGCCGCTACTTCCTTGTGAGGCATCGTTACCAGACGCGGCCTGTTGCTGATTGTTGTTTTGTGAGTGCTCGGCGGCACTGTTCCAATAAGCGCCCGAGGCGCTGCTGTTGCTTCGTTCACAGCCCATCAGGGCGAAGACAACGACGGGGATCAAGGTGATCAGAGCAATTTTGCCCTTCTGCATAGTTACTCCACAAGGTTTGGTGTTTTAGTGATGCCGACAATATAGCAAACCTGTCCGCCCCTGCCAACCTCTTACGTTATTTACCTCCAGGCAGCGTAAACTGACACTCTGCTTTTACCGAAACAGTCAATTTTCCTGTGCTGACGGTGGTGGGAGCCTGCCTCCCCCATCCCGTCACCCCGTCACAGCATTTTTAATTGGTACCAGTTCTGTTGCTGCCGGTGCCTGCCGGCTCACTTGACGTTGAAAGTGCCCATGGCACCCTTCTCCATATTGGCCATGTTGTGATCGCAGAAAGGATATTGACCGGGTTGGGGAATCGTCAGGTCAAAAATCACGCCAGCACCGGGAGCAACGGGATGGACGGAGACTTTGCTCAGGCGGTCGTTGACCAGATCGCCACTTTCATAAACAGTATCTATTATATGACCGATCACGTGGAAAGCACTGAAGAGACTGGGCCCGGCATTCACAAAATAGATACGTGTGAGCTTGCCGGCGTTGACCTCCAGCGGATGGTCGTTGTACTGGAAGGCTTTGCCGTTGAAGGCGACAATATCGGGCCGCATGTCGAGCATCTTCTGGTAGTCGCCGGTAAAGGTCTTGTCGTGCAGCCAGCGGGTGTACCACTCGTTCTGAACGAAAACATAGCTCTTGTCGGCCGGTGGCAGCACATCGTCCGCCGGAGCGACGATGATGGCACCGAACATGCCGTTGGCGATGTGCCACAACACCGAAGCGGTGCCACAGTGGTATAGGAAAGCACCCGGTGTTTCGGCAACAAAGGAGACCGAGAGGGTCTGCCCCTGCTTTACGTCGGCAAAGACGATATTGGGTGGGACAATGGCCGAGTGAAAATCAATTGAATGCCATGTGTCGCTGTTGTTGACCATGGTGATATTGACCTTCTGGCCCTGCCTGACGTGAAAGATGGGACCGGGGGCGGTATGGTTGATCGGCCAGCCGGCATACATGGTGCCACCACCGGCAATTTCAAAAGTTTCATCGGTAAAGTCGAAGAAAATTTCTGCGGTGGGGCCGTCACTCAGCAAGGGCGGCAATTCCGCCGGGTTGGGGGTGGCAACTTTGGCATAACCAAAGCCTTCCTTCTGCAGCGGGGCGGCCGGAGTCGTCTTCCCCGGCAAGCCCTTGTGATCATGCTGGGCAATCACCGGTGCCGTGACCAACAGCAGGAGTGAGATGATATGAGTGGCTGACCGTCGAAAACAGAATAGGTTCATGATCGTGCTCCAGGTTATAACTGCGGACGAATGTCCACTTGTTCGATAGATTATCGGTATGTTGATATTTTTTGTCAAGACCCGTTGAGATCAGTCGAACTGGAGCATGAAGTCGGCGGGATCAGGCGCAGAAGTACCGAACAGATACGGGTGCAGGCACGTCACTGTAGAACAGGCATTCCTGTCTGTTCGTCGGGAGACGGAGCACAGACAGGAATGTCTGTGACACAGTCCCTGAGCCGCCCCGGCGGGCGGTTTTTTATCTACTGTCAGCGGACGAAAGATGCCCGTGGCCCGTCAGGGCTCTTCGGGCACCTCGATCGCAATGCGGAAGAACAACTGTGGTGCCAGCTCGGGATCAACATCAATCTGCAGGTGATTCTGAGGCGGTGTGGCCGCAATATCAGTCAGCAGTGTTTCGTAAGGTCCGCCCGGTTGAGTTGCCGTCTGCAAACTGTACACCCGGTCGGTCTCGCTGGCCCAGACGAGTTCCAGTTGCTGGCCTGCCGGTGTGGCGATGGCCTCGAAGCGCAGGGTCGAAGCCGGATCGAGCGGATCGGTACCGGCGATGAACTCCGCAAAGTTTGTATGACCGTCACCATCCGGATCAGCCGTCGGATCGGAGTCCGCCTCGCCCCAGTCGATGGCGTCAGCCCAGTCGTCATAGAGATCGGCCAGGGTCGGCTCCTCTTCGACCGTGCTTTCGGTGACGGTAATCATGCCGCTACCGCTGAAGTACTGGGGCAGCTTGTACTGGGCGGAAGAGTCGGGGCCGCCGTAGGTGCCGGCTCTGGTACCGGCGCCGCCGAGGGTGAGCGTTCTGACGCTGTTGACGTAGCCGGCATCGAGCATGACCATACCGTTGTAGGGACCGTAGGACAGAAGGTGCAGCGAAGCTTCGCTGTTGATGGCCGCCGAGCTGGAGACTCGCAGCAGCGCACCGTTGTGGACATGGACATCGCCACTGCCAGTTGAGCTGGGGTTGACCCCGTCGCCGACACGCAACGTGCCACCACTGACATGCACCGGGCCGCTGAGTCCCGAGTTGTTACCGCTCAGGATCAGGGTTCCGGTCTGGAACTTGGTGAAGCCGCCGCTGCCGGTGATATCGGCACCGATTACGTTGTTGGACAGATAGCCGCAGACAATTCCTTCGGCTGTGCCGAAGTTGAGCGTGCCGGCGGTGGGATTGCCGCTGGCTCCGATCGTACCGTTATTATTAACGAACAGGATTGCACCACTGGCAACCGTCAAGGTACGTCCGGCGCCGATGTTGCGCGGATGCTGCGAGGTATAGCGCAGGTAGTTGATGGTGGCATCGGATGCGATCGCGACATCGCCGACGGCCACGTTGTGGTCGGCTCCTGCTTCAAGACTGGTGGCATATTCGGTGTCCTCGTAAAGCGCACGGAAGCCCGTCTCCGGATCGTAGGTTGCAAACCCCGAGGGGTTCCCCAGCGAACTGCCGCCACCCTTGTGGATGACCATCCAGGGGACGATGCTGCGGGTAGTCGTACCGCTGGCGCCGCCTGCACCGTGCAGCAGTGAAGCACTGTTGGAGGTCAGGAGTTCCTTGTTGTCATCGCTGATACCGTGCAGGTACACGGTAGCGCCGGGACCGCGCGTGATCTCTTCGACTGCAACCCGTGTGCCAGCGATGCCGCTTGGATAGCTAATGATAAAGTAGCTGTAGCCAGAGTTGAAGTGCAGGTTCTGCACTGTATCACCGGCCCATTCGAGACCATTCTGCCAGTCGTTCTCACCAGCGGTGGTCGCCATCGCGCTGTTGCGGGTGAGATGGCCGCCATTGAAAGTGACTTTGCGGTAAGGCAGCAACTGCCCCGGATTTTCAGCAACCCTGCTGCTCTGACCAATCCAGACCGAGCCGCCGGCACGGTTGAGGGAGTCGGCGATGTAGCCGTTGATTATGAGTTCGGCCGCATTGATGAAGCCGCCGAAGGTGAAGGTAAAGGTTCCCTGATTGCCGACTGAGGCAAAGCCGTTGGCAACAACTGTTCCGGTAAAGTCTTTGTTGCCGAACGTCGTTATCGTCGAACTGGAGTCATTGATGATTGTGCCTGCGCCACTTACGCTGCTTTGCTCATGAAGCTGAACCTGGTTCTGGTACTCTACGCCACCGACAAAACGCAGGGTGCGACCATTGACATCAACCGGCCCCTGAAAGTAGATAAAGTGACGGTTGTCGGCATCGACTCCGGCCAGATCAAAGTCGAGATCGCTGCCGAGCTTCAGTGGTGCATAGAGCCTGGTGAGAGGCTTGCCGACTTCGCTCAACTCAAAGCGGGCCGGGATATCCTCCTCTCCACTGTCGAAAGTCAGGGTATAGTTTTCGCCACTGAGATTGCTCAGCGTGTAGCTGAAGAGCGGCTCGCCGCTATCTCCCAGATAGAGCTGGCCGACCGTGATATCCTGCCGCAGGCGGATCGTTTCGTGCCCGGTAATATCGTTGGTTATGTAGGCCACACTCCCGGCACCGTGTGGGAAGGTGCCGCTGTCCCAGTTGGCGCCGTCGTTCCAGTCGAAGTTGCCGGGAGCTGTCGGCAGCCAGACGGTGGCATCGCCCAAAGGTGGATCGTCGGGATCATCGCCATGGCCATTGCCGGGATCCTCGCCGCCCGGATCCTCGCCGCCCGGATCTTCACCACCGGGGTCTTCACCACCGGGGTCCTCACCGTTGCCCGGTTCTTCATCGTCTTCTTCGCCGGTACTGGACGCCAGACGGAATCCGACATCGATGAAGGTATGTTTGTCGCCATACTGCAACCGGTAGGGCACGCCGCCGCCCATACGGAAGGAGGAGCGCAGCAGTTTTTCGGGGCTCATCCAGGCACCGCCACGTACAACCCGATGGCTCGAGATTCTTCCACTGTAATTGTTGCCGGGCGGATTCCAGTTGACCTCCATCACACCTGAGGTCCACTCCATCAGGTTACCACTCTGGTCGCTCGTGCCGTAATAACTCTCAGCCGCTTCGCCGAAGGCACCGACCGGCGTCAGATTGTTGTCGAGCTGATTGACCTCACGCGTGCTGGAAAAAACATCCGGCCGATAGTTGGCCCCGTCACTCTCCCCGATCAGGTTGCTCAGGCTGTCGCTGCGCGTGGCATAGAGCCAGTAGCCGCCGGCCCCTTCATTTTTGGTCGGGTCGTAGTAGGCCGCTTTATACCATTCGTCTTCGGTCGGGATCCAGAACCTGGCCCCCTTGCTCTTAGGAGTTGTTCAAAAACAAGGCTTACGTTTCTCGTGGTCTAAGCACGTAGTTC
>CAZMGQ010000093.1:0-7621 GCA_964565855.1 uncultured Lentisphaerales bacterium
AAATCCTGGATGGGCTAGCCGGAGTCAAGGAATGGCGACCGGCTACCAGTCGTGGCAAGCGGGTTTACGACGACGAGGCTTTCACCAAGTCTGTCGGTGAGCAGTTTGAACGACGTGGCACAATTTCCCCCGCACAGCTCAACGCCATCAAGCGTATGGCCGCCCGTTACCACGATCAGATTGCCAACTACGCCAGCCTGGCCGCACAGTTTGACCTGCCGCCAGATGGCCTCAAAAGCAAAGCCGACGGCAAAAAGTATCCACGCAAAACAGGCGGCAAGGTCAAAAAGAGCACCGCCAAAAGAGACGCCGCCGAAAAAGCACAGTCTGAAGAATAGCACCGGGGCTGGGTTGTCATCGCCTCTGTGGCGATAGGGCAGTGCCGAACGAACGGCGCCAGCCATAGGAAGCCATGCCTCCTGCAATCAGAAAATAACCCAGCAACTCGACCCCCTCTTCGACCGCATTTTTCACGGTCCGTAGCGGCGGGGCTTCCTGCAGCGCCAGCCAGATTGACTTGTGCCCCAGGATACGGCTGAAAACCAGCACAATCAGCAAGCCCGTTGTGATGATTATATAAGGCCGGCTTCGTACAAAGTCAGCCGCCCCGGAAAAGATGGTCTTGCCGTAACGTAACGCCAGCAGCACTGAAATTATCAGCCAGGGTACGACAAATAATTTCCAGGAACCGTGAAAGATTATGTCGTCCAGAAAACCGTCTAATTCCCGGAAAAACATGGCTCCGAAAAGCCCCGCCAGCAGGAGCGCAAAGCCACGTTGACCCGTATCATGCCAGGCTCGCCGCAGCGCTCCGAGAGTCGCAAACATCAGCAGCCATTCCTGCATGGTTTCGGTCAGTGAACCTTCCGATACCCCGTTTTTCAATACAACAGCGTCGATCACCACGATCAGTGCGGCCACCGCCAGTGCCAAAGCCGAAGCTCCCACATAGACTATATGGCGGGTCAAAATGCGCGCGATCGATGGTTGCTCCGGATCCGAAATCTTGTTTTCACGGTTGGTTTTCATAGTGTCGCTTATCTTACGACTGATTGCCCCGCACGGCAATATCAGAAAAGCCAGCCACCGAACCCTGTTGCCTTGAGCAGCAATATTACGTAAGCTTCTCTGCTGTCACTTAACTGATCTGTCGATCCATGAACAAACCTGCTGTCCCCCACGAGCCAGACCGTCTGCCCGCACCTGTCAACCCGGTTGCACCGGGTGCCGTGCCTATTGATGCCGCCCACTCTCCACTGGTGCTGATGGAGTTGATCCAGCGGCTCAAAGTACGCGATGTCATGACACGCTCAGTCGTTACTGTTGCCCGCTCGAATACCATCCGGGAAGTGCAGCAACTCATGAAAGAGCGCCGTGTGAGCGGGGTGCCAGTCAGTGAGAATGGCCGCCTTTACGGTATTGTCAGCATGGAGAACATAATCGAGGCTCTCGAGTGGAACCGCGTGCATGAGCCGTGTGATCTGCACATGACTACCCGTTGCATCGTGCTGCAGGACGATATGCCTCTCTCATTTGCCATACGTTACTTCGACCGTTACGAGTTCGGCCGTTTTCCCGTGCTCGACCGCAACCAGCGACTCGTCGGTGTCATTTCGGCACGC
Source organism: uncultured Lentisphaerales bacterium (assembly GCA_964565855.1). Lineage (GTDB taxonomy): Bacteria > Verrucomicrobiota > Kiritimatiellia > RFP12 > JAZUKQ01 > CAZMGQ01. Next base: position 1,623 of record CAZMGQ010000093.1, read on the forward strand.
GATATCAACCGTGCCCTGCTGGTGGAGCTGGCAACCGAGCTGCACCGGGTCGAGCAGGAAGGCAGCACCCGTGTCAAAGTGGAGGATGGCCGCTTTTACCTGCTGCAGGATTTCCCTGTCGTCAAGCACGACTTCGAAAACGCCGGTAAAGCCGCCAATCAGATCCGCATGTATCTGCGCGAACATGGCGTCGATCCGCGCCGTATCCGCCGCGTTGCTGTCGCCGCCTACGAGCTCGAAATTAACCTGGTCGTCCACTCCGACGGCGGCACTCTGACCTGCCTTCTCACCCCCGACCGTGCCGAAATTATCGCCCGCGATATTGGCCCGGGCATTCCCGATATCGAATGGGCCCTCAAAGAAGGTAATACCACCGCCAACGAGTGGATCAAATCGCTCGGCTTCGGAGCCGGCATGGGGCTCGTCAATATCAAACGTGTCGCCGATACTTTCGATATTCAATCCAGCGTCCCCGCCGGCACTGTCGTCCGGGCCGTCGTCTGTTTCCCGGCCCAGACACCTGCCCAGTCCCCCACCCCACCCTCCTCAGCCACAGGAGACCAGAAATGACCATTGCCGGACTCTGCCAGATCGGAGACATCTCCGCCCTCTTGAACGACATCCCCGAAACAGCCATCAGCGACGGCTATACCTCCGACCTCCTCAGCGATGTCGTTGCCAACTGTCCCGCCGGTGCCGTCCTGCTCACGATCCAGGCCCACGCCAACACGGTTGCCGTCTGTACCCTCGTCGAAGCTCCGGCCATCCTGATCTGTGGCGGTCGCAGCGTCCCGGAGGAAATGCTGGCTGCCGCCAAACGTGAAGGTATCGCTGTCTTGACCACCGAAATGACACAGTTTCAGGCCAGCCATGCGATCGGAAAGGCCCTGAACCTGCCCACCAGCCCATGATCCGCCGCTTTCGCCTGAGTTTACTGCATCTTCTCCCTCTCGCGCTGTGCCTGTTGGCGCTAACAACGCGAGCCGACCAGCCGCGCCTGTCTGTAGCTGCCAACCGCGACCGCATTTACCTCGGCGAATCATTTATCCTTACCATCCGGGTGGAAAATGCCGATCAGGATATCGGCGACATCCGTTTTATCACTCCCCCGGAAGCCGATATCCAGAGTCTGGGCAGCCAGAGCCAGCGACAGCGCTTCGTCGAATCGATCAATGGACGTTTCTCACAACGTCTGGTCGTGGCACGGGAGTTTTCCTACCGTTTCACCCCGACAGCCAGCGGCGACTGTGCTGTCGGCCCGATCGAAACCAGTGTCAACGGACGCCCCATGCGGGCTGCTGGACCCACAGTCAGGGTAACCGGCACCGAGCAGCAGCCCTATGTCCGCCTGCGTGTCGTCTCCGACAAGGAGACGGCCCTCGTCGAAGACCCTTTCATAATCACATTCGAAATTGTCGCCCGGCAACTGCCGGAACCCTACAAGGATCACGATCCCTTTCATGTCGAGCGTCCCGCCCAGCTTATCATCCCCTGGCTCGATGAGTATGAACCTCGCCCCCAGGGACTGCTGGGTCCGACGGTGGACGAAGTTTTACGCCCTCTCGTGAGCGCTGCTGCACGCCGCAACGGCCGCTTCGCCATTCCTTATGGTGTCGATTTTTTCGGCAGCCGCACCCTGTCGCGCCTCAACCTCCCGCGTGAACCGGCAACGCTTGATGGTCACCCCGCCTGGCGCTATCATCTGACTGTCACCTACATGGCCGATCGCGAGGGCTCCTTCACCTTCGGCCCGGCCCAGCTCAAGGGGCAGGTTATCACAGGAGTCCGGCCCAACGGCGTTCCCGAAATGCGCGATATCCTCGCCATCGGCCCGGCAGCCACGGTCCGTGTCGTACCGCCGCCCGATGAAGGTCGTCCCGAAACTTTTGTCGGCACAATCGGCACCAACCTCAACGCCTCGGCACTGCTCGATGCGCAAACCTGCAATCAGGGCGACCCACTACGTCTGACACTCGACATCAGCGGCCCGATTACCTTGTCCAACCTCCGCCCCCCTGTCCTCTCGCTCCTGCCGGATGTCGCCTCATCCTTCCGCGTCTATGACGATGCCGTCCGCAGCGAAGAAATTCCCAATCAACCTGATGGACGACGCTTCATCTATACCATCCGTCCCCTGGTGGCCGGGACGATTGAGTTTCCGCCCCTGCCGATCAGCTTTTACAATAAAGAAGCCGGGGCTTACCAGACAGTCTTTACCGAACCGCTCCCCCTGCGGGTCGAAGCCGTGGCGGAGTTCGACCCGGCTGTGATTATCGGTCCTTCAGTCCAGCAAGGCGACGAAGCCGACATAGCCACCTTTAAGCTGCGCACAAAAGAACCGGCTGCCATTGCTGCCACCTTTGATGCGGCACAATATCCCCGCTGGACGATCTCCCGCCTGCTCTACTGGCTCCTGCCGGCCCCCCTGCTCACCCTGGTTCTCTGGGTGCTGCGCGGCATCTACCGTCGCTGGCACGGATGGCTGGCCAGTCTGCGCCGTTACCGTGCGGGCGGCAAAGCCGCGCGCCACCTGCGCCGTGCCCGCAACAGCTCAGCCGCCTGGCAGATTGTCGCCCGTTTCTTTGCCGAACGTTTCGATGTCCCGGTGGCCGGCTTCTCCCCGCTCGACGCCCGTTCCATCCTCCAGTCGTACAATCTGCCCCAGTCTCTGACCAGCCAGATCACCACACTGCTGGAGCCGCTCTTTGATCAGGCTTTCCGACCCGATGAGCCTGACCACGATCTGCTGGAAAAAGTCCGGCGTGATCTGCCCGACCTGTTGCGTCGGTGCAGCCGTCTCAGCCACGGTCAGAAAGAGCCTCGCAGCTCCCTGCTGCTACTGCTTGCATTGCTGACCCTGCCGCTGACAGGCAACAGCCAGGAACAGTTCCGCTGGAACCAGGCCAATGCCAGCCTGGCACGTGCCGCCACTCCGGCCGAATATGCCGCTGCTGCCGATCTCTATCGTGATCTGGCCGAACAGGGACTGCGCACGGCCGGGGTCATGCGCAACTACGGAACCGCTCTACTGCTGGCCGAAGCTCCCGAAGCCGCTGCCGACGCCTTGCGGCGCGCCGAACAATATGGCGGCACCTCAGCCGATCTCCGTCACAACCTGCGCCTGGCCCTGACCACCCACAGCCACAGTGACGGAACTGAGCAGACAGGCACCAGCCGGGCCGAACAACTGAGCTGGGCCAGAGTCCCGTTCTTCTGGCACTACCGCCTGCCCTGGCAGATACGGATTCAGGTTCTCCTCTTCCTCTACAACTTGCTCTGGCTGGCTGTCGTTCTGCGAATCGCCAGACTCCGGGCCCTGGCACGAGGACTTTTTGCTGTGGCCCTGCTTGGTACCGTCATGTTTGGCTCCAGTGTCGCCGTTTCGGCACACTTCCTCAGCACCCCCCTGCCCACTCCGTCCTATGTCTGGCAGACTGAAGAGGTGGAGCCATGATCAGACCCTTCTTTACCAGGCTGCATCGTACAGCCGCCCCCCTGCTGCTCCTGTTTGCCGCCACATGCAGCAGTGCCGCTGCAGTATCGGCCCGGCTGCTGGTCGAGCCATCTCAAGAGACCTATTATGCGGGTCAGAGCGTACGCCTGATCCTGCAAGTCGAGGTCAGCGATGGCGATCTCTCAAACAATCTCCGCATCGGCGGTCTCTCATCTGGTGCCCGGATCGAAGTCGGTACCCTCGAACCCCTCACCGACGAAAGACGTACTATCGATGGCAAACTCGTGACAATCAACCGGTTTGCCGCGCCGCTACGTCTGCTCGAGGCTGGCACCATCAACTTCGAGCCCCTGCTGAGCGGCATGGTCGAACAACGTACCCGCAGCGGCTGGTCATCTTTTATTACCAGTCAGACCTTCCGCACACGCGTCGCCCGGCTGACCCTCACGGTAGTCCCCCTGCCCGAGCCGGTGCCCGACGATTTCTGCGGTGCGATCGGCAACTTTAAGATAGTTGCCGACATCAGCCCCACCACAGCCTCCCCCGGAGATCTGGTAACCCTGCGTTGGCATCTGCAGGGACAGGGCAGTCTGAATGAATTTCATCCCCCGGAAACAGCCGCTTTTGTCCATGGCAAAACTTATTCCTCACGAATTGAGTCGCTCGAAGAGGGCAAAAGCGTCTCGGTAACACAGGTATTTGTACCGGATTCGCTTGAGGCGCACGAAATCCCTGTCCTCCAGATGAAGTACTTCAACCCTCACAGTGGTACCTACGAAGAACTGACCGCCGGTCCCTTCCCGCTCACAATGCAGCCCCGTACTGTTGTCGTTACAGATCCGACCACTCCGACCAATGCCCTCAAGCCGACCGTCGCCGCCCCGACCGGTACCAGATTGCCCGAAAGTCCCGACTGGCAGGTCCCGCCGGCACGTGTTGTCACTCCGCTGCTGGTCCTGCTGGCCGGCATTGCCCTCAGTCTGATGCTGCTCATCGCGGTTGCGGCCTGGTCCCGCTGGCTGGCAGTCGTGCTGGCCCTGCTGGTAGTTACAGGCACAGTTGTCGTCCGCCGTACGTTGGACCGGCAGACAGCCCGCGACCAGCTTACGCTCCCCGCTGTGGCAGAGTCCCGACTCTGCCCCTCTGCCAACGCCCGCCGCCTCGGCTCCATACCTGCTGGCACGCAAGTCCGCATCCTGGAACGTACCGGCCCCTGGCTGAGGGTCGAGCAGAACGGCCAGCCCTCAGTCTGGATCGTGCAACCGGAGAACGAAAGCACAGCAGCCCCCTGAGCTGTTTTATGGCAGAAGCGGTTGTCACATCATCCACGGGCAAGGTGACACTTGCCCCTCCCCATGACAGAGTCCGACTTGTCTGACCAGTCTGACAACGTTTCATAACTCCAGGCGTCACGGTGGCACGGTGTCATGGTGTCCAGAAAGTGGCGATTTTCAGAGCCTATGCAAGCACCCTCTCGGGAGGGGCAAGTGTCACCTTGCCCGCGTATGACATGACTGTCAACTCTCTCCATCCCTATTTCTGCTTTTCCTTCACAGCCTCAAACAAGCGTTTCCCGATTTCGGTCTCGAAGTCTGCTGGAGCCTTCAGCGGCAGCAGGATCGCCGGATTGGTGGCGCAGGCCTTCGCATACTTGGCGACCCCCTCTTCCGCCCTCTCTATCCAATATGCCGTGAAGACAATCTCCGAGACCTCGCGGGGGGTGAGAGTAATCAGGCCGCTGATGTTTTGTAAATCTGGAATTCTGCTTTCGGACCGGATGAAGTTCTCGCGATTGAGTCCCATGTCCACAGGCGGAAGCTCTGGAACAGGATATTCAACACGGAAGACACATGTGGTGACCGCCACAAAAACCTGTGATGCGAAAACATCCTGAATTCCATACTTTTGCAGAAATTCCTCGCCCGGCATACCTCTGCAATCATCAACGACCCCCTGATCCTCCTCCCTCCTTGCGGTGTCAGCTGCCCTGTCCGGCAGGGGAAGTTTCTGTGGACGGACGAACATCAGCCGCACGAAATCGTCTGCAAGTACTGAAGGACGGTATGGCACAGGTATCCGGACGTGCGACGACAACTGTATATCCGGAAGCCGGACAGGCGGGGGATAGAAATATGCTACGGAGTATGGCTCATGGGGTGGAGATCCCTTGAGTACTGCAAGGGTGCGAAAGAGCGTAAGTCCCATCAGGTGTTTGTACCCGGACGGCATTGGCTCGACGTTGCGGAACTGATCGTCCCGCCGTTGGTGCATGACAAAGATCTGTGAGTTGCCGACAGCTTCGGCCATGGCAGAAAGCAAATAATCCTGCGTCCGTGCATCCCGCAACTCAAAGGAGTCGGCCTTCGAGTAGAGAGCCGGGACAGTCAGCAAAAGCCATGCAAGTCTGATTTTCAGTTTCATGACGCCTCCCATCTACAGGATAAAGATTAGCACCGATTGGTGCAGATCACAAGATTTTGGGGTTATTCTCTGATAGGGGTAGGGACGGCGCATTGGCTTGCGCCGCCCCTCCCTCCGAACCGTA
>CAZMGQ010000094.1:0-7611 GCA_964565855.1 uncultured Lentisphaerales bacterium
CCTCCCAGTCGGCCAGCGGATGACCGTGAACCGCCCCCGTGATACCGTCATCGGGAGTTGACCAGACACAGATCCAGGGATCGCGATAAGGTGTCGCCGCCCTGGCATTGAGCAGATAATTCGGCTCGACCTTTCCGGCCGGACGCTTGTAGCCGGGAAACAGCTTCGGATGTCCCTCCATCAGGTCCTTCAACGCCTCCTGGTCATAATGGTGCCAGCAGGCATCGTTGATATGAAATACCATGGGAATCCATTCCGGTCTTTCAAAGCGAATCACCCGCAACAGATTTTCTCTCTCACTCATTGCTGATTTCATTTTACCGGAGGAACCTTTAAAGCCTGACATATTTTTTTTGCCAATTGATCGGATATTTCTGTGTGCCGTGGAATAGCTTCCAGTTGCCCCGTATTAACGCTGGCCCACAGCGAATGAGAACGGCCTTCTCTCTTGAGATAGCAGCCATGGCGACGCAAATGACGCAAGAGATGGCCTCTTTTCATCCTACTGCAACAGACTCCAGGATGGATGTATCTGGCAGACCGCGCAGGGCATCTTCACGACGGTCTGTCAAAATCAGATCAATTGCGTCAGCAAGACTCTCCAGGCATGACTCTTTGGTTTTGCCCTGCCCATTGGCGCCCGGAACTTCCGGGCTATAGGCAATAAACCACTCGCCGTCACGCTCAATAATGGCCGTGAACTCGTTTTTCATTTTGTCTCCCCTACATCGGATAACGGACCGCCCGCACCTCGAAAATATATCGGATTGTGAGTTTTTTGACAAGGGCTGTGTAGCAAAAGCAAAACCGCTGCTCTACTTCAAAAACAGCTCAATCACCGGCACCTCGACAGGCGGAGTTTTCTGCGGCAGCTCGATTGTCAGCGTGTCCTCCCCGAAGCCGATGTCGAGAACCTGCCAGTGCTTGATCCCCAGCTTGACCTCTGAGGCATCGTGCATCAACTGCCCGTATTCGACCTTGCCCTTGAGGTTGTCAAGATGGATCGCCCCGTACGGCCAGGCGAAAATGTGAACATACAGCCGCCTGGTCTCGGGGTTGTAAGCCAGGCGACAGTCGTCCGGCACTTTGAACTCGTCCGGCGCCTCGGTACAGCCGTAAATCGCACGACTGTGGTAGCGCATCCAGTCACCGATGCCGCGCAAACGCTCCAGCGCCCGATAGTCAAACTCCCCGCGTCCGGTCGGACCGACATTCAGCAGCAGGTTGCCACCTTTGCTGACACAGTCGATCAGCGAACGGATAAGCTGTCCCGTGCTACGCCAGGACTCCTCATCCCGATGATAGCCCCAGGAGCCGCTCATCGTCTGACAAGCCTCCCAGACCACCCGCTTGCCGTTGAGTTTGATCCATTCACGCGGCTGCGCCTGCTCGGGAGTTGTCACATCACCGACCCCCGGTATATCGAGCCGGTCTGTCGTAATGACATTCGGTGCCAGCTCACGCAACATCTTGTAGAGCTTCTCACTCTCCCAGGCATAACGCCCCTTGCCAACCGTAAAGTCCTTCGGTTTTTCAGAGTTTGGAAACGAAAAATCGAACCACAATACGTCAATCTGGCCGAACTCCGTCAGCAACTCACGCACCTGATCGCGCATATAGGCGGCATAACGCTTCTGGTCGCGTCCTTTATTCATCTCAGCCCGGGTCTTGTCATCCGTATTTCGATAGGGCCCATTGCAGGTGTCGATAATATAATCCGGGTGATGCCAATCCAGCAGTGAGTAGTAAAACCCCGACCGGATCCCCCGCTCACGGAAAGCTTCCGTCAACGGCTTGAGCAGATCCCGTCCCGCAGGTGTATTCGTGGCCTTGTAGTTGGTGAACTTGCTGTCCCAGAGACAGAAACCTTCATGGTGCTTGGCCGTCACCACCGAATACTTCATGCCGGCATAGGCCGCAGCATCGGCCCAGGCAGCAGGGTCGTACAGGTCGGGATCAAAAGTCTTGAAGTAACGCCGCTTATACTCTTCAACAGGAATCTGTTCCTTGTGCATCAGCCACTCGTGCCTGGCTCCCTGGGAGTAAAGTCCCCAGTGGATAAAAAGCCCGAACCTGTCCTGCACCAGCCAGCTCGTATCACCTTGCGGCAGTTTTGCACTCTTGCTCATTATAATCTCCTGAATTGATTTCAAAGTTGTTTTAAAAAATGAATCTGCCACCGGGACTTCTATATCCGCCGACTCCGCTACCAGCGGATGTAGCGATAAGGATCGTCATCAGCCTCGGGTTCCTGCAGATAATAGCTGTCGAGCCAGGCCCCCTCGGTCGTCAGAGCCGGTTTGCCGGAGATCGACCCGTTGAGGTAGGTATTGTCAACCCGGATCAGCAGTGTATTGACTCTGCCACCGCGCAGCATCTCCTCGGGTGCCTCGAAAGCCCTTGGCAGACACCAGAAGTCCTCGGGGTGCGTCTTGGCCGTCACCTCTCCGAGCAACCTGCCGTTGAGCCAGATGCGAGACTCGTCATCACAGGGCCCGATGTAGAGAGTCACCTTCTCCGGCAGGTCTCCATCCACCACAAACTGCCGCCGGTACCACTGGGCTCCGATATGTGTGAAGCTGTGCGGCAGGTCGATCGCCTCCCAGTCCGAGTCGTCAAAGTCCGCCGCCAATGCTGCCTCATACTCTGCGGCCGCTCCCTCTTCCCTGATCGTCTTCCAGCCCTGATCCAGCCCCTGCCTTACCTGTACCGGAGCCGCCGCCAGCCGTTCCCGCAGAGGACTGCGCATCGCCGCACCACTGTTGGCCAACAGACGCGAGACCAGAAACACACTGCGTCGCCAGGTTGTGCGCAGGTACGGATGAGCCTCGGCATCAAAGTGCCAGGGCGCCGCCTGCGAGAAAATTATCCGCCCGTCGCCTGTCGCAAAAGCCCGCAGCACAGGATTTTCATCGTCCGTCGCATCGAAGCGGGTGATCTCCGGGAAACTGCGCCAGTGCAGCTCGGCGTTGGAGATTCCCATAAAGATCGGCAATCCTCCCAGCCACTGGTCCACATACGAAGTTGTGAGGCCGGTGTTTGTCCGTACGCCCGGCATCAGGGCCTTCACCTCGGCCTCGCCCAACCCCAGCGCCAGCACTGTCGCACCGGCCGCGGCCAGTGTGGCAGAGTCCCGACTCTGCCGCGTCCCGGGACCGAGCACAATCAGTGCGTCGTCAGCCACCGCCCCATTCTCCAGCGGCGCAAACTCCACGCCCAGTCTCTGCAGTAGCCTGCGCCCCCGCTCATCGCCACTGTAATAGACGGACTTGGTCGTTGCCACTGCAGCCCGGTCGAGATAGCCCAGCAGGTTCCGCAACAGCCGGGCAGCAGCCGGATCGCTAGCGGTTCTGCCGGAAAGATCCATCTGACAAAATACAATCCGTCCCGCCGCATCACTGTATTCTAGCAGCGGACTGTACTGGAGGTCGAAGCCGCAATCGAGCAGCGGCAACCAGTCGCCGCGGGAGGGTTTTTCTATAATGACCGAAGCACTGGCGTTGCGGTTGCCACAGCGCCAGACCCTTGTGTTGACAAAGCCGCACCAGTCAGTTCTTGGGTCGCTGGTCTCTACATGCGGCAGGTCTAAGTGCGACGGCAGCAAAGTGGCCCCCCCGCGCCAGTCGCAGAAGTGCTCATGCTGCAGCCCGTCCAGCACGGGATGCTCCGGCACACGCGTCCAGACTTCGCGCACGCCGAGTTCCTGCGCCCGGAAGCCGAGGCGGTTGACCAGCGTATCGTAGTTCTGCTCCAGCACCAGCACCGGCGTACCGGACGGCAGACTGGCGACATTCAGCCTGGCTCCATAAGCGCGGTCCAGCGCCTCACGCCCCAGCACCAGCAGGTCGTTGGCTCTAACCTGCGACAGGTCATCCAGCAGCACATGGCTGATCCCCAGCTCCTCGAAAAGCGTCCGACTCAAACCACGCGGATCATACAGCACCACTCTCCGCTCCGGCGGCTCTGTGGCAGAGTCAGACTCTGCCACCAGATGCAGCATAAACTCATCTTCCTGTACCTGCCCCTGCCCGAAATCAGCCCGCAAACGCAGCCGGAAGTTGTCGCCTGCGCGTGGCATCGCAAAGGCAACCGGAACAAAAACCGTCTCCCCGACCGGGATCTCCGTACTTCCCTCTCCTGCCAGCTCTGTCCCCTTTCCTGCCAGCTCTGTCCCCTCAAGCGACCAGCTCCAGTTGCAGGTTACCGGTTGACGCGAGTCATTCAGTAGAACGAACTGCTTGGTCACTTCCTCTGCCGGACGGTAGTTGTGGGTTTTGTCGGTAAAAACCGGTGTCCCGCCGATATAGGCCATCAGGGGCATGTTCCAACGTTTGAGCATCTCACCGGTCGGCGAGGGTTTGAAGGCTGCCGCCACGGGGTCGTTGAGAAAGTTGCGACCCGCTGTAATCCGATCCGGCACGACACCCGGCTGGTTGAGCTGCCTGAAGGCAGCCGGATTTTCACGCGTATCGGTGGCTTCCGTTCTGGTCCAATGGTCGTCCTGATCCCAGGCCAGAAAAGCCGAGATACCCCAGGTGCGCAGCGCACGCAGGTTGTCGCTCATAAACCAGGCCTGGACATCGTTATAGGTCTCAGTGCTCTGCTGGATCGAGCGGTAAATATTGTAATGGAATGGTTCACCGGCGGCCCAGAGGTCGATTTCGCGCTGGAGCAGCAGCACCTTTTCCGGCGTCATCCGGTAAGCTGCTTCGCCGATCACCGGGGCGGCATATTCCGAGTCCCAGATTCGGTGCCAGCCGGGGTCAGTCCAGATGAAGTTCGGTCCGCGATAACTCGACCATGAGGCGATGTGCGGCATACCCCATTCGACGAAAAAGACCGGCTTCACCCCCTCGGTGGCCCAATGCTCTAGCCAGTCGCTGCGTTCCTGCCGGGGTGACCAGTTAAGGTAAATGTTGACCGTGTGCATATCCGAGAAGTTGCCCGACTCGTGATGGTAAACCGGACGGGTCGGGTCGAGCGACTTGACGATCGACTCCGAGATTTCTCCCTGCTTTCTGGCACGGCCGAAACGGTTGGCAAGTTGCAGCATTTCTTCGGTCGGCTCCCAGAGTCCGTCGATCTTGAGCGGGTTCTGATCGCCAGTATAGCCGATGGCATTGTGGTTCATGGCATAGAGCACCACAGCCGGGTGGTTCTGCACCCGCCGCACCAGAAACTCTGTCAGATGCCGGTAGGTCGCCGCCACTTCCGGCTGGTCGAGCTTGTGACCATAGTCGCCGAAGTGCGGCAGCGAAAAGGCATAGAGCATTCCACCACGGTCGGCCGCTTCGAGCAGCCCGTCCATATAGCCCACCTGGCCGGGACGGAAACCGTAGTTGCCGGTGATAAAGAAGTTGAAACCATATTCTCTGGCGCGTCGGATCGTCTCCAGCGAACCTTCAAAAGTGGCACCATAGCCACAGTCGTTGGCATTACCGAACGAGGCCGACCGCAGGTGAATCCGACTACCATTCAGATAAAAGTCACGTCCTTCGATCCAGAACTCGCGAAAACCGAAGCTCGTCGGCAGGGTCTGGTCGAGCGGCAGGCGGTTGACGGGATTTCGCAGCGTGACCACCGCCTGATACATGTTCTGCGGCTGATCCAGGTCCCACAGTCTGGCGTCCGCCCAGGCGCCTTCCACCCGCAGTTTCCTTTGTCCGGGTTCGAGCTCCACCGCATCGAAGGTGAAGCTTTTCACCTCCCGCTCACCTTCGAATATCGTCGCCTCCACATAAACCTGCCCCGGCTGGAGATCGGTCAGGGTCAGGTCAAAGGCAATCGTCCCGCGACGCACCGATGTTTCGATGCGCAGATCCTCGATCAGCATGGTGGGTGGCGTGCTTACCAGGTAAACATCACCCGGCAGTCCCTGATTTTCCAGCACTACCTTCTGCTGTACAACCCGATCTGGTGCCATGAAGGAGCCGCGTTCGGTATCCATCGGTCGCGCCGAAACCAGCAGTTCGAGTGTCTGCTCTTTACCAAATTCGACCTGTTGCGTGATTTCCACCCGACCGCCGGGAAAACTGATTTCCCCCGCCTCTTTTCCGTTCAGCAAAATCCGCACATGGGTCTGTACCAGACCGAAGTCCACAAAAACACGTCTCCCCTGCCAGGCGGCAGGCGTTGTAATACTGCGCCGGTACCAGGCCGAGTCCATCTCGCGCACCTTGCCGGCCCGCAAAAACGTGGGCAGGAGCGGAAACTGTGCATCGGTAGCCTTGCCACCCGGCCAGATACCCGGCACCTTGAACCAGCCCCAGCCACTGCCCTCCGACGGCGGCACACCTGCTACTCCCGAAACAAAGGCCGGCACAAAACGCCAGAGGCCGTTGAGCGAGATACTCTCACGCATCCTCGAGCTGCTGCGCCAGGTGTCGCTGAAGTCCCAGTTGAGCGATACTCCCTCCGGCAGTGGCAGATCGCCCTTTTCGGGCAAAGGATCACTGTTGAGTTCGATATCGGTAATATAGATATCAGCCGCCCCCGCCTGTTGGCCGGGGATAACGCCAAAATTAAGTCCCCACAAACGGCGCAGATCATGTTCACCCTCAAACTCCGGCAACGGTATCGAGATCTGCCTGAATTCGCGGGTCAGACCATGGATGCCGAGATCAGCCAAGGTGACGCGTGTCGAACTTTTGTTGTCCTGATCGACCAGTTGCACAAACAGGTCAACCGGATCACCATCGCCCCGCCTTGCATAAAAGGTCAGGTGCGTCATGTCTGAAACGTCATCAGAGGGTGCGACGTAACCGCGCCAGTTCCAGCCACAGCCGGACCACCAGTTGTCCCAGCGTGCCTTGAAATAAAGCGTCCTGGCAGCCCGCCACAGGACCTCCTCCGAAACTGTCAGTGAAGATGTATCGGGGTTGGCCCAGGCACTGCCGGATGTCACGTCACGGCCGTCAAAGAGGGCCAACCTGCCACCAAAGCGCGGCCTTCTGGCACCTGCCGGGGCTGGTGCTCGCTGAGGCTCAGGACGTGGCACGACAGTCTTGCCGAATTCAACATGACTGATGCTGACTCCGCCCTCACCCGCCTGACTGACCGGCACCAGCCCGATGTTGAGACTGGTTATGTTGGCAAGGTTGGCTTCGCCGGTAAAAGCATCGAGCGGAATAGCCACCTGCTGAAACTCGGCCTTGAGTTCCGGCAGATAACCATCCCGCACCAGGTGGATCTGACCGGTCGTTTTGTTCGCACCGTCGGCCAGTTGCAGCCAGACATCTCGCAGCTCCCCCGCATTGCGCCGGATCTGGACAGCCAGATGGCCATAGCCAGTGATGTCGTCACCATCAGGAGCCCAGTTTTTCCAGTTCCAGCCCCCGCCGCACCACCAGTTGTCCCAGCGACCGGTCAGGAACAGAGTCGCGGCTCCGTCCGGTGCGGGGGCTTCGGTGAGGGTCAGGGTTGTTCCATCCGGGTCACCCCAGCCGGAACCTGCGACAATGTCGCGACCATCAAAGACAACCAGTGGTTGAGCCTGGAGCGGTTGCAGCAGACAGCCGGCAACCACCAGACTCCCGACAATAAAAGGATGAAACCTCATTGACTGACAGATCAGCGAACGGTAATCACGGTGCCCGGCGGCGGCGGATCTTC
>CAZMGQ010000095.1:0-7603 GCA_964565855.1 uncultured Lentisphaerales bacterium
CCCATAAAATGACACTTTCTCAATTTCCCCACTTTTTCTCTCGCAGAATAGGGAATAGTTCAATGGCAGTCAAAAACTGCGTAAAATCCGTTATTTGCTGGCAGATTGGCTGGCGCCTGTGTTATTATGTTCGACGCGCGATTGGTTGAGATTTTTCGTGAAAGATCCGGCTCCAGCAGCGCCTTTATTTTCATTTACTTGAACAACCAGCCTCGAATTTCAACATGAGTTCAACAACCCCCAGCCGCAGTCGCGGTGCCCGGCGCCGGTCAGCGCGCCAGATCGCCACCGGTCTGGCTTTTCTAGGGCCCAACATACTCGGATTTCTGACCTTCACGCTCGTGCCGCTGGTTTTCAGTCTGATCCTGGCTTTCAGCAATTGGGATATCCGCTTCCACAACATGTTCAAGACGGAGCCGCTGCGCTTTGCCGGGCTGGACAACTTTGTACGGCTCTTCAAAGAGCCCTACTTCATGAAGTATCTCGGCAATACGCTCTTTCTGATGATCAACATACCGCTGGGCATTGCCGGCAGCCTCGGAGCGGCGCTGCTGCTGGTGAAGGATACGCGTGGCGGCAGTCACCGCGTCTGGGGCTCGGTAATCGCCAGTGCAGTACTCACGGCCTGTGTGCTGCTGCTCTGGTCGATGCAGGCGCGGGGCACGGCACTGACGCTGCTGCTGAGCGGCCTCTTCGGCATCTTTATGATTATCGGCACAATCGGCGGCGTCTCGATCTACCGGACGCTCTTCTTCATCCCCAACTTTACTTCGGGTGTGGCGGTATTCCTGCTCTGGAAAAAACTGTACAGTGATATCGGCCCGATCAACCGGGGCCTCGAAGTACCGCTGGAGCGGCTCGGCACGGCCGTCCAGTCACTCGGCAGCTCGGTGCCCGGAGTGTTTGAGCTGGGCTTTGCCGGGTTGCTGACCCTGGCCATGGCCGCCCTGGCTGTGGCACTGGTGCGCCGTTACGGCCTCAACTGGCGCGAGGGCGAAACCGGCACGGCGGCACTGGTGATTCCCGCCATTCTGGCAGTCGTCGCTCCGGCCCTCTACGCCGGCATGGCCGGCACCAGCTTTCCGGCGGTCGATCTTTCCCAGCGCAGCACCAGTCTGGTGGCCCTGATCCGTTATGTTCCCCTGCTGGCGCTGCTGGTAACAGCGGTCATGGAGGGCATCAAGTGCGGACGCAACGGCCAGGATTACGAGACGCCCGCCTGGAAAGGCTCGGGCAATACGCTCATGCTGGGGCTGGCCGGGCTGACCGGGCTCTTCCTGCTCCTGGGTTTCGCCCGTGTGGCCTTTCTGCTACCCAGCCTGGCCTCCGACGGCCTGACTCCGCCTCAGTGGCTGACCGAGTACAACTGGGCCAAGCCCGCCATCATGATCATGGGCCTCTGGGGTGCCATCGGTTCCAACAACATGCTGCTCTACATTGCCGGCCTCACAAACATTCCGCAGGAACTCTACGAAGCGGCCGATATCGACGGCGCCTCACGCTCCCAGCGCTTCTGGAGCATCACCTGGCCGCAACTGGCCCCCATCACCTTCTTCATCTTCATCATGTCCGTCATCGGCGGGTTGCAGGGCGGCTTCGAAATGGCCCGCACCATGACCTCGGGCGGACCGGCCGGGGCGACCACCACGCTCAGTTACTTCATCTATACCCAGGGCTTCGAAACCGGGCGCTTCGGCAGTGCTTCGGGGGTTGCCTGGGCACTGTTCGCGATGGTGCTGACCGTCACCCTGCTGAACTGGAAATTCGGGAGCCGCTATGTCAACGACTAAACCGCAAAAACACATCTCCAGCGGCGCCCAGGCACGCAGCTTTGCCAAAACTTATGGACTGCACATCCTGCTGACAACGCTGGGCTTTCTCTTTGCCCTGCCTTTTGTCTGGATGGTCCTGACCAGCCTCAAGCCCCTCAAAGATATCGACGAGCCGGGCTGGCTGCCAGTCGATGGCAACCTGCGCTGGAGCAACTACCGCGACGTGTTCGACGAGACCCCGGCGGTCGACGTGACCGGCACGGTCCAGTCGAAGAGCATCGCCAACGACAAGCCGCTGATCGTGATTCAGCGCAGTGATGGCGAGGAAGTGAATGTCAACGTGGACCGCAAAACCCGCTTCACCGATACCGGAAGTGGTGTCGCCATAGAGCTGGATGCAGTCGAACCCGGCGGCGAAGTCCGCGCCCTGCGCCCGCAGGGCAACGGCGTCCCCTTCGCCAAATTCTACTGGAACAGCATTTTTGTCTCCGCCTGGATCACCTTCCTGCAGGTCTTTACCAGCTCGCTCGCCGCCTTCGCCTTCGCGCGTCTCAAGTGGCGCGGGCGCGACAAGCTCTTCATGCTCTACCTGGCGACCATGATGCTGCCGGGGCTCGTGATGATGATCCCCAACTACCAGATCATGATCAAACTGGGCTTGGTCGATACTTATGCCGGCCTGATCATCCCCGCTTCATTCTCGGCTTTCGGCACCTTCCTGCTGCGGCAGTTCATGCTCACGATCCCCACCAGTCTCGACGAAGCCGCCGAGATCGACGGTGCCAGCAAGTGGCAGGTTTACTGGAATGTCATCATGCCGCTGGCCCGGCCGGGACTCGTCACCCTCACGATTTTCACCTTCATGGGCAGCTACAACAGCTTCTTCTGGCCCCTGGTGATGTTGAAGACCACCAGCAAATACACCCTGCCGGTGGGCATGCTCTTCTTCGACAGCTCGCGCGGCCAGATGACGCACCTGCTGATGGCGGCCATCACCATGAGTGTGCTGCCGATGGTCTTTGTCTATGTACTGATGCAGAAACAGATCGTCAAGGGCATCCAGCTCGGTGCGGTCAAGGGCTGACGCCCGAAGGATTTCACCAACCATGTCGAACAAACTCTTTGCTGACCGTGACGCCGCGCGGCCACGCGGCATCGTCTGGCGCCTGAGCGGCGTGCTGCTGCTCGGCTGGGCTGTTTTTGCCGCCATCAGCCTCGCCACTTACTTCTGGAAGGACATCCCCACCCAGATCTCCCCGCCCAACCGCCCCGCCGCCAACTGGCTCGGCATCGCCGGGGCCTGGCATGCCTATGCATTTCTCCTGCTCTGTGGCGGTGCGGTCTGGACTTTTGTCGCCTGGCTGCTGCTGGCCGGCGGGCTGATGGTCAGCGGCCTGCGCCTGCGTCTGCGCTGGATCGGCATGCTGCTGGCGACACTGGCGGCAGCCGGTCTCCTGCAGGCCTGGCGCGCACCCTTGAGCCGCTGGGCCGGTCCCGAAGGTGTCAACCTCGGCGGCAATGTCGGCGGTGCAATCGGCGAACTGGTTTTTGACCGGGGCATGGCCGCCTGGCTGGGACATGGCGGTGCCGCCGCGCTCCTGGGACTGATTTTTCTGGTAGGACTGATTGTGGCCATCGGCCCCCGTGCCCTGGCGCTCGGCATTTACAGCCTGCGCGTTTCGCTGGGCGAACGCCGCCTGCGCCGCCTCGACCGCGAAACCCTGCTCGACGAAGAGCAGGCGCAGTTGCAACGTGAGATGGAAAAACGCAAACGTGCCCTCAGCAAGGATGAGATGCGCCAGCGCCGCCTCGAGGAACGCGAAGCGGCCCGCCTGGAGCGCGAAGCGGCCAAATCCGCCCGACAGGCCAACAAAAAGGCCGGTCGCCGGGAACGGGAAGAACAGCGCAAAGCCGATAAGGCCAGACTCGAAGCCGAAAAAGCCGAGCGAGGAGCACTGTTCCAGAAACAATTGCAGGAAGTGAAGCAGGAAAAAGCTGCCCGAAAACAGAAGAAGCCACCCAAAAAACCCGCTGAAGAATCGACCGAGCTGCCGATCGATGAGTTTGCCAGCTACAAGCTGCCGGGCATAGATCTGCTGAACAAGCCACCACCCTTCAAAGCCGGTATCGACGACAGTGCCGAGAAGAGCGAAACTATCGTCCATACCCTGAAACAGTTCGGAATCGAGGTCGAAATTACCGATGTCGTCCGTGGCCCCGCCATCACCCGCTACGAACTGCTGCCCGCGCCGGGTATCAAGGTCAGCCGCATCACCGGCCACTCGGAAAACCTGCAAATGAATCTGCGGGCCAAACACATACGCATCCTGGCGCCGATTCCCGGCCAGGGCGTCATGGGCATCGAAATACCGAATGCCAAGCGACGGATTGTCACGATCCGGGAGGTCGCCGAAGCGGATGTCTGGCACAAGGCACAGCAGAAAATGGCCCTGCCCTGCCTGTTGGGCAAGGATGTTGCCAACAGCGATGTCGTGATCGACCTCGCCCGCATGCCGCACCTGCTGATCGCCGGTGCCACCGGCTCGGGCAAGAGTGCCTGCATCAATGCCATCCTGACCAGCCTGCTGCTCGCACGGCGCCCGGACGAGCTGCGCCTGCTGCTGGTTGACCCCAAACGGGTTGAGCTGATGCCATACGCCGAATTGCCGCACCTCGTGGTGCCGGTCATCACCGAACCCAACAAGGTCGGAGTCAGCCTGCAGTGGGCCATTTCGGAAATGACGCGCCGCCTCAACATCTTCAGCAAGGTCGGCGTACGCAACATTGCCGACTTCAACAAACGCGACCGGGCTGTCCAGACCTCTTTTCTCGACGACGATGATGAGGGGGAAGACAGCAAGATCCCCGACCGCCTGCCCTATATCGTGATCCTGATCGACGAGATTGCCGACCTGATGCTGATTGCCCAGGCCGAGATCGAAAACCGCATTGCCCGGCTGGCCCAGCTCTCACGGGCCGCCGGCATCCACATGATCCTCGCTACCCAGCGACCCTCGGTCAACATCATCACCGGCACCATCAAGGCCAACTTCCCCGGACGGATTGCGTTCCAGGTCACACAGAAGGTTGACAGCCGCACAATCCTCGACGCCAGCGGCGCCGATGCCCTTATCGGTCAGGGCGACATGCTCATCATGAGTCCGCAGCATTCCGCCCTGACCCGCGCCCAGGGCGCCTGGGTTTCGGATGCCGAGATCCAGAAGGTGGTGGCAACCTACAAGGCTCAGGGCAAACCTGTTTACGAGGCAGCCATCAAGGAACGGCTCGACAAGGTCGAAGACGATCCCTCGGGTGATGATTTCGGCATGGGCGCTACGGGAGGCACCGGTGGCGGTCAGAATAAAGACGAAGCCCTGATTCCGCGGGCCATCCAGATTATCCGCGAAACACGCCGGGCCACGACCTCCTCGCTGCAGCGCCGCCTGGGGGTCGGCTACAACCGGGCCGCCAATGTCATGGACATGCTGGAAAGCCGCGGCATTATCGGTCCGGCCATGGGCAACGAACCGCGCGAAATCCTGGTCGATCTCGACGGCGAAATGCCCGAAATCGAAGACTGAGCCAAAACTTCGTTATAGCCTTCCAGCCCTTCCGGGCCGCTCTCTAGTCCAGCGGGTCCAGCACCCAGCGCTTGTTGTACCAGAACCACTGTTCGGGATGCTGGTGGATGGCCAGATCGATCTGGCTCAGCACCAGCAGTGTCATCCGCTGCAGGTCGGTATCCTTGTCAATTGCCGGGTCGGGAAAAACCGGCTCATGCACGATGACCCTGAACCTCGTCCAGCCGACACGCAGCATGATCACCGGAATAATCGGCACGTTGGCAGTCCGGGCAAACGAGGCCATGCCACGCGCCAGATTGGCCGTACCGCCGAGGAAGGGAATTGTCAGGTCACGCTGCCGCGACCGCGTGTCGGGCAGGATGGCAAAGAGCTGTCCCTCGCGCAGACGCCGCACCACCTGACGCAACGTGCCGGCCCCCCGCTCGAGGATGTCCATCCCGTGGCCCGAGCGCAGCCGGTTGATGAGGCTGTTGGTGAGCGGGTTGCGCTGACGCGCGGCCACACTGAAGATCGGCAGCCCACCGAGATAGCAGGCCGAGCCTGCCAGATCCCAGTTGCCCATGTGGGGAACTCCGATGATGGCGCCAGCCCCCCGATCGGCGGCTCCGAGGGCCTCTCTGAGCTGTTGCATCTTCTGGTCGTAATCAAAGATTCTCCGCTCGATCGAGGCACGCGAAAACTTGCGTATCCGCACCATTTCGACAGCGTTGAAAGTCATGTTGCGCAGCGAAATCCAGGCGATCCGGCGGGCTCGCTGCGGTGTCATGGCAGCCCCGAAGGCACTGTGGATGCGACGCAGCGTCTCGCGCCGGCGGAAGCGCAGAACATGGAACATGAAGGCCGCCACCAGCCAGGCCAGCCCCAGCGCCAGCCGGTACGGTAGCAGCAGAATCGGCACAGCCAGAGCCTGAAAGAGCGCATATTCCAGCCGGTGGCGCAGGCTGGGTGCCCGGTAAGCAGGAGCCATCTGTGCCTCAGTTCAGAGGGACTTCGCGCCCTTTGTCCCAGAGACCTTCGATATCGTAATACTCCCGCGCCTCGGGCAGGAAGAGGTGTACGATAACATCGAAAAAGTCCAGCACGATCCAGGCACTGCTTTCATCGCCGGCCTGTCGATATTCGAGCTGGCCGTGGTTCTGACGCAATTGACGCGAAATTTCACCTTGCAATGCCTTGAGATGCGGCGGCGAAGTGGCAGAGGCGATCACGACAAAATCCGTGATGGGCGACTGTTCGCTGACGTCGATCACGCGGATGGCGGTGCCTTGCCGTTCTGATATGGTCCCGGCAATTGACAGGGCTAGCTGTTGGGCGTTGATGGTGTGCTCCCGGTTGGTTGAAAATTCTGCAGAGTGGCATCAGACAGATAAAGCTGATGCTCGCGGATGTACTTCTCGACATCGCGCGGAACAAGATAGCGAATTCCGCGTCCTTCGGCAATTCGCGATCGTATGTCGGTGGAAGAAATGTCGATGTGGCGGCCGGGTACTACATGTCGCAGCAGGCGCGCCGAGAGCGCTTCGTCGAAGCCTGGGACTCCGGTTACAGGTTTCTCACAACCGGGCCGCTCCAGCGTGGCAATCGTACAGAGCGACGCAATCTCCTCCGGCTCGCGCCAGAGGTGCAGCTCGCTCAGCGAATCCATGCCGACGATAAACCAGAGGTCCCACTCGGGGTGCGTCTCCTTCACTTCCCGCAGAGTGTCAACCGTAAAGGAAACCCCGCCGCGGCCGCCGCGCTCGATCTCGATCAGCGAAATGCCGAAACAGGGCTGGTCGGCAATCGCCAGACTCAGCATGGCCAGCCGGGCCGCAACGTCAGCCCCTGTGCCACCGCGCTTGTGGGGCGTCACGTAGGAGGGTATAAACAAAATCCGGTCCAGCTCGAAAGCCTCGCAGGCCGATTGAGCCGCCAGCAGGTGACCGTTGTGGATCGGATCAAAAGTGCCGCCGAACAAACCCACCCGCTGACGACGGGAGGAGGTCTGATCCTGGGCAGAATGTGTAGTCTCGGACATAACTTTTAGCGTAATACTGGCTGATCAACTGAGCTTGAGCGCCTTGAGCCAACGGTGAAAATCGGCCGGTAACGGGGAAAAAACCTTGAGCTGCCCTTCGCGCAGCGGATGGTCGAGCTGCAGTTCGGCCGCATGCAGCAGAGCCCGCTCAACCGACTGCAACAGCGGATCGTCTATTTTTTTCGGGCCATACTGACGGTCTCCCAGTACCGGGTGCCGGCGGACGGCAA
>CAZMGQ010000096.1:0-7588 GCA_964565855.1 uncultured Lentisphaerales bacterium
TCGCGGGTCCACCCCCAGCTCAGCGAGTGTTGCCTCCGTTACAGGGCCATCGGCACTGACCTGCGAAGCCAGAATGTCGTCGAGCACCCGTAACTGGGCATCCGAAAGACGACGACCGGAGGTGACCTGGTTGGCGAGCGATTCGATAAAGCTGGCCGAGTCGGGCAGCAGCTCCATCGAAGTCAGCAGCTCGAGCTTGCGCTTGGTGCTTTCGCGCGGGGGTTGCAGCTCCGGTGCTTCCAGCAGGTCGGTCCGCCCCAGTTTCTCGAGCAATTCCTCTGTCTGAGGAATCTGGGGCCGGTAACGACAGACAATGCGCAGCAGGGCCGCCAGTTGGCGGTCGGTAATCGGCACACCACCGGCGGTGTTGAACTGATCGCGCAGCGAGGCGACGAACTTCTCATCGCTGTAGGTGCGACGTCCACGTCTGACCGCCGGTGCCCACTCCTGTACGCCATCCAGTGTTTCCAGGACCACCCGCACAGCTTCCACGTCGGCACCCGGCGATTTGGCGGCCTCCATCCACTCGCTGAAGCGCATGTAAAAGCGCTGCAACATGCCCCGCCATTCTTCGCGACCGTCTTCAATCTCATCGAGATCAGACTCCATTGAGGCGGTGAAACTGACATCGAACAGGTCCGGAAAAGTTTCGACCAGAACACCGTTGGTACGCTGGCCCAGTTCGGTCGGAGTCAGGGTGCGCTTTTCCCGCGTCACATATTCGCGCTGGCTGAGCGTGCTGACAATGCTGGCATAAGTCGAGGGACGTCCGATGCCGTTGGCTTCGAGGGCTCTGACAAGCGCCGCTTCGCTGTAACGGGATGGTGGCTTGGTTTCTTTACGTTCATCCTGCCATTTGATGGCCTCCAGTTCCTCACCGTCGGCGAGAGGAGGCAGCTTGTCGACATCATCGGTATCTTCATCAGAACCTTCGTCGTCTTCGCGTTTGCGCCCCCGGGGCAGATCTGTACCGGTGACACGCATATAGCCGGGGAAGACGACTTCCGAGGTGGTAGCCGAAAGCTGGCAATCACGGATCGGATCAGTTTCTTCATCGGTCGTCACCGGCGTCATGTTTTCCGGGAGTGCGGCATCGATAATAGCCGTCCGCTGCTCGATCTGTGCGGGAGACATCTGGCTCGCAACAAACCTTTTCCAGATCATGTCGTAGAGCTTGAGACTGGGGCCGTCCAGGATGTTGGCCAGACTCTGCGGTGTACGTGTGATGTCGGTCGGCCGGATCGCCTCGTGGGCTGCCTGAGCCGAAGCCCGGCTGCGGTAGAAATTGGGACGCTCGGGATAATATGCATCGCCGAACTGCTCGACGATGTAGTCGCGGGCGGCATTGCGGGCATCGGCCGAGACATTGAACGAGTCGGTTCGCATATAGGTGATCAGACCCACCGCACCTTCGCCGCTGAGTTCGACGCCTTCATAGAGTTTCTGGGCGATCGACATGGTACGACTGGGTGAGTAGCCGAAGAGGTTGGAGGCTCCCTGTTGCAGAGTGCTGGTGGAGAAGGGCGGGTAGGCCTGACGCCGCACGGTTCTGGTTCCCACCGAACGGACAGTGAGCTTGCTGTCTGCCAGAGCCGAACGTACCAGGTTGGCCCGGTCTTCGGTCAGAATCTCGGCCTTTTTGCCGTTGATTCTGGTGAGCCGTACCTGGAAAGGATCACGCGGATCGACCAGCTTGCGTACGCTGGCGCCGAAAACCCAGTATGGCTGGGGTACAAAAGCTTCGATTTCCGCTTCGCGCTCACAGACCAGCCGCAGGGCAACCGACTGGACACGCCCGGCGCTGAGGCCCTTCTGTACCCGCCGCCAAAGCACCGGACTGACCTTGTAGCCCACGATCCGGTCCACCATACGCCGCGCCTGCTGCGCATCGACACGGGCAATGTTCAGTTCGCCTGGATTCTCAAAAGCCTCACGCACAGCCCGCGGTGTAATTTCGTTATACTGAGCCCGCAGGAAGGGTTTTTTGCGGTTGCCGGGCAGCAGAATTTCACGCAAGTGCCAGGCAATCGCCTCACCCTCACGGTCGGGGTCAGGCGCGAGAAAAATGGTGTCGCACTCCTTGGCGGCTTTGCGCAGCTCGTCGACAATTTTCTTTTTTCCCGGTACCAGCACATACTCAGGCTCGAAGTTTTTCGTGAGGTCGATCCCCAGCGAACGTTCGGGCAGGTCGCGGATATGTCCCACCGACGACTTGACGACGTAACCGGCTCCCAGGATCTTTGCGATAGTTTTTGCCTTGGCAGGCGATTCAACAATTACCAGACTTTTAGACATAGATTCCTCTAACAAATTATGATCTTCGCACGGCTTTGAGCAGTTGTCCCGGCAGCCGGCGAACCAGACGTTTCATTTCCAAACCCATCAGGCGAGCCCCCACAACGCCAGCCGGCAGGCCACTGGCACTGATCAGGAGGTCGATGCTCATCTCTTCGTCACCGAGGGTTTCCAACAATTTTCGTTCTGCCTCATCCAGCACGGGACCGGGGCGGGGGGAGGCTGTGGCAGAGTCCTGACTCTGCCCCGCAGTCGCCGGGCGGGGCGATGAACGGGTGCCGGGCAGGGCCTGCAATTCTTCCATGATATCGTCGAGTGATTCGACCAGTTTGGCCCCCTGGCGCAACAGGCGGTGACAGCCCTGGGCGGCGGGCGAGTCGATCCTGCCGGGGATGGCCATCACGGAGCGTCCCTGTTCGAGCGCCTGATTGGCAGTAATCATGGTGCCGCTGGTCAGGCCTGCTTCGACCACCAGAACACCGGCACTGAGGCCGCTGATGATGCGGTTGCGCATCGGGAAGGTCTGACGGTCGGCCTGACGTCCGAAGGGATATTCCGAGACGACAGCGCCTTTCTCGTCGGCGATGCGGCGGGCCAGCTTGCGGTTTTCATAGGGATAAATCACATCCAGCGCACTGCCGATGACTGCGACGGTACGGCCTGTGGCCTGCAGCGCGGCAAAATGAGCCTCGGTATCGATGCCACGGGCCAGACCGCTGACAACCGTGACGCCAGCCTGGGCGAGCTGGAAAGACATGCGTCTGGCACAGTCGCGTCCGTAGGCGGTGGGAGCACGGGTGCCGACAACGCCGACGGCCGTGTAATTGAGGGCGGCGGCATCGCCCAGGAGATAGAGCACGAGCGGCGGATCGTAGATTTCTTTGAGAAAGGCCGGATAATCGTCATCGACAAAAGTCACAAGCTGCACGCCGTCCCGTTCGGCCCGTGCCATTTCTGCCCGCCAGTCGGGTTCACGTAACTGGTTGGCGAGGCTATCAGAGCGGGCGGTGCCCACGCCCCGGATGGCGGCCAAAGCAGCCGGTCCGGCCTGCATCATTGCAGCAGCGGAGCCAAGAGTTGCGACGGCGTTGCGAACCAGCACCGCACCAACTCCCTGCACCATATTGAGTGCTATATAAGCTTCACGTTCCTGCATGTTATCCAGTCATCTGCTCTCCGGCACAGGCCAGAAAAGATTCCTGAATAACATACCCCACAGTCAGGTTGCAAGCAATTCCCTCAAAAATCGTGACAAAGGGAAGGAACATGGTACCCCTGTTGGTGTTGATGTTCTTGGGGAAATGAGGTTGAGGGAGCTGATCAAGAAAGCAGGCGAGGAAGCCCGGGGACCTGGGATGCCCACGGGCATTCCGGGTGGGCTGACGTAGCGCCCCCTGGGGCGGCAAAAAAATAATGAGTTCATGAGGCATAATCTCCACAATGGAGTTTTGACCGAAACAAGCTACTAAAGGAAAAAGAGGTCAAGCCGACGGCTGCCATGCTGCCACCTCTCTTTCTGGGAGATTAGTTCCCGCTATCAAAACCCTTCACAAAAGCAACCCTGCGGGGGGGCACTATGTGTGGAACATGCCCTCAATTTGTTTTTTTGCAACTGCGGCGGGTTTTGCCTGACGTGCATAGCAGGGCCCCTCTGCGGCTGATTTTCGGCGTGCTGGCGTTTTTTCATTTGCCCTCTGTTGTTCACCGTCAGTCGGGTCTGGCAGGGGAAATCCCGAAAACTTTCCGGTGGAGCTCTTCCTGCCATTTGTCACTGTCGATGAGCGGCCCTTGGCCTGTTTCGTCGTGGAGCTGTAGTTTACGACTGACGATCTTTTTCCACTCATCCGAGCCAGTCTCAGGCTTTGTGTCGTCGCCGGAAGTGACGCTCGTTGCCGCTTCGATCTGCTGCAGCCAGGCGTCACTGCCGGGAGCGGCTATTCTTTCAAGTTTCTTGACGGGACGTTCGGGGCTGGAGGAACCGCCCCTGGTAACATAGTCATGATTCCACGAGAGCAGCACGGTATCACCGGGCTTGAGGCCGGCTACGGTTTCGCGAATCTCCAGCGGTGCCTTGGCCTGCTTGAGGTTGTTTTCCAGCATGAAGACAAAAGTTTCGCCCTGCGGATCACCGTATTTTCCGGTCTTTTCATACTTGAGATATTTGACAATCTTGAAGGTTGCCAGGGTGCCCGAGTGTCCGCAACGATCAGGACAGAGGGAGGTCAGCCCGATGCAGCGATGAAGCCTGGTACCCTCGAAAACAGCCACTGTCTCATGGTTCGAGAGAGTTTCCACTTTTGAAGCGGTTCTATTATCTGCGAGGGTAATGAGGGCGGTCAGAGGCAGCAGTAGAATCGCAAATTGAAGTAGTCGTTTTCTGACAGTCATATCCGTGCTCCTTGTTGGACTGATCGTTTATAGTTCCTGGGCAGGGGTGAGGGCCGGATCGTCGAGATCGAGCCGGTAGAGGATCTGGTTGTAATCGTAAAGAGGGGTAACCTGAGGCTTGTCCGAAAACTGCTGGGTATAGGTGCCTTCGAATAGCAGGATCGGCGAATCGGAGGGGGTCATCTCGGGATGCAGGCGCGGGTTGTAGAAGGTGTAGTTGTCGTGTGAAACAACCTTGACAGCCACGCCCCAGGGGCCGGTGGGCTCGGGAGCCTCGGCGTACCAGAGTTCACCCAGCATCGAGGGGCTGCCGAACTTCTGCATGAAAACTGTGACCCAGCGCTGACGGTACTCGTTCCAGGCGATGGACCCTCCGTGAGGCACGATGTATTTGCCATCGCCGCCCGAAATAAGCTTTTCCTGCGGCTCGAGAGCTTCCCAGGTCTCGGGATTGAGCCAGTCTTCATAGGTGGCGGGACAGCGGAAGACAGGGAAGGGATCACCGTAGTAGGCCCAGCGCTTGCCATCGCGGTCGGTATGGAAGACCGGGTGACCGGTGGGGCTGGGGGGCGGCTTGGGAGTTTCGTCGGACTTGGTCCAGATGACCCGGACCTGGTCGAAGTTTTCGGTTTTCGGATTCCAGACACAGACACCCGACTCGTAGGCTTCGAGAAAACCGCGCACCTTGATGTAGTGGGCCACCAGCTTCTCCTGCCCCTCGGCATCGGGCAGGGTGGTGAAACCGTGGGCCCAGGTGGGACCGGAGCCGGGCATCTTGCAGACCTCGCGGGGGAGGCCGGTTTCGGGATTGCGAAAGTATTCGTACTTGAGCGCCAGAGGCGGCTCAAACCTGGCGAGCGGCTGGAGGTCGGTAAAGGCGGCGGTCATGTGAAAGACGCCGAGTGGATAGTGGGGGAGGATGGTATCGCCCCAGGACCAGAAGAGCCGACCGCCGACCACGGCGTTCTGGACACTGTCGCAACCGAAGCAGCCTGTCTCTTCCCAGTCGAGCATTTCGCCCAGCTTCTTGCTCTCGGAAAAGATGCCGGCACCGGTGAGACGTCCGAGACGTTTGGCAACGATGGTACGACGGACTTTGACTTGAAGCGTCTTGCCCGGCTCGGGCGTGAGGCGCACACCCTGCATGCCGAAGCCGTCCTTTTTAACCTCATAGCCATGGCTTTTGACATTGAACCAGGTGCGGCGGCCCATCAACTCCGGAGCATCGCAGGCGATCAGACCGGCATTGTCGCTCCAGTAACTGAGGTTGTGGGTGGTGCGAAGCTCGACCAGCGGTACGGGCCAGCCGCTGTCTTCTTCGACAACTTCGATTCGGCAGGGTTGGGACACTGCCACAGTGGCGAACAGCCACAGGGTGGCGGTGAGAAGGGCAGGACGGAATAGGCGGCTTTGGCCGCTGGTGAACTTTAACATGGCTGATTTCTCGATAATTAACGTGCCAACTCGATGCGGAAGAGGTTGGCAGAAGGATTGATCTTGAAGCGGCGGCGCGAAACCTGTTCACCGGTGATCAGGTTGGTGATGCGGCGGATGCGGCGGCTCGACTTGAGTTCAACAGCATCAAGCTTATCGGTGCCGTAAGGCAGCACGATCATGATATGAGCACCATCAACCTCGGTGACGCGCCAGTCGAAGCCGTTGAGGACGTCGGGATTGTCGCGCTCGGCAGCGACGGGTACGAGGCGCAGGTCGTTGTCGATGCTGTTTTCTTCCAGGAAGCGTTCGAGCACCTTGTGATAGATGCGACGACGTTCACGGTTCTCGCCGGTGGGGCCGCCACGCATACAGAAGCCGCCATCGGTTACCGGGTCAGCCAGGACCGACAGGTCGTCGATGCAGATGACAGAGCCTTCGCCAACGGAGTAGCGGCGGGCGTGGGGTCCCCAGGCTTCGCCGCCTTCATTTTGAATGAGTTCGCCGGCGTCACGCGGGTCGCCATATTCGTTGGTGCTGAAGCCGTTGCGGGTAGCGATGAGGGTGCCGCCTTTTTTGACAAAGTCGAGGACGCCGTTGTAGGTGGAATCCTTGACAAAAGCCGACTCGCCGGCAAAGAGAACCTTGTGGTTGTCCAGTTCGCCTGCGGCGATGCGGGCCTCGGTGGCATAGAAGGGGCGCAGTCCGAGGTTGTACTGGGGTACGGCGATCTCGAAACGCATGCGCACCATCTTGACATCGCTGCGGCGTTCGACTACGTCGGGGAATAGCGTGGCGATGGGGGCATCCTTGAGGGCCAGCGAGTGGATGTAGGGATGGAACAGACGCTGAACGTCGAGGCCGCCAATCGTCAGGGCATCCATGGACTGGGCATTGCCGATTGAGTCGGAGAAGCGGGCATTGGATGTCCAGCACCACCAGTTGCCGTCGGCCAGACCATGCAGTGCGAGACGCCAGATAAGGTTTTCGACGACGCGACGACCGCCGTAGGCGATGTGCACCTCGGTATCCGAGAGAGGCTTCTCGGGATAGATGGAGCGGCAGAAGTCGAGGAAGATGATGTCACGGTCATTGTCCGAACCATCGTGTCCGGCAATATCGTAGATGCCCTGGAGACGCTCCATATTAAAGGAGTGGAGCGAAGCCGCCATGAACTTGGTGTGGGTCGGCATCTCAGGGTTGTACTTCTTCGAGGTATCGTGCAGCAGTGTGAAGAAGCCCACCAGCAGATCATCGCGGAACTGCTGGAAATCGTACCAGGGTGCGTAGTTGTTGGCATCGGGCCACTTGATGAGCTGGATGTCCTCGAACTTGGCATAGTCCGACTTCCAGCGCTTGTTGAGGGCGGCTACGTCGCCATACTTTTTCTCCATGGCAGCGATGAAATCCCGGCGAGTCATCTCGGAGTAGTTGAGGTACCAGGGTTCGTTCCAGAGCCAG
Organism: uncultured Lentisphaerales bacterium; assembly: GCA_964565855.1. GTDB lineage: Bacteria > Verrucomicrobiota > Kiritimatiellia > RFP12 > JAZUKQ01 > CAZMGQ01. The sequence goes on from CAZMGQ010000096.1 coordinate 7,579, forward strand.
TAGCTGTTGA
>CAZMGQ010000097.1:0-5353 GCA_964565855.1 uncultured Lentisphaerales bacterium
TAGCTGCCCTGACAAATAGAAGTGAACTGAGCATTTTTCATCTCCTGTGGGTTCTGGTGCCATAGCATAGTCAAGACAGCGGCTTTGGGCAAGGCCAGCGATTTGAGGAGCTGATAAAGAAGCCTCTTCATCCGGCGACAAGAGCCTGTCGAAGTGCCGAGCCGCAATAGCAAAGACTTGCGGGTCAGCCAAAGAGCGAAGTTTTGGCTACCGTCGGCTGGTTGTGGCTGTCGAACAGGCCGAAATCGCCACGGAAGTCCCAGTTGGCCCAGCCGATGCCGTGCTCCTCCAGCACCGACTTGAAGTCGTGATACCAGGCGGCACGGATGGGATCGGGGGCGTGGCTGACAACACCGAACTCGCCACAGTAGAGCGGCAGCCCGGTGCGGGCGGCCACGGCCAGCGGCCACATCAGGTCGGCCTGCATGACTTCCCGCCCACCGAACGTGTTCATGTTACCGATGCGCCGTTGCTCGTCGAGCGACAGACTGTTGAAGTCCGCCTGTGGGATAGGCAGACCGGGATACTGGATCGGGCCACTGTAGTCCTTGAGCTGCCAGGTCCAGGGAGCACGGTAGTGGGTGACCGGCATCGGATGGTAGTAGTGGAAGCTCAGGATGATGTTCGGGTCGTCGGGCGGCACTTCCAGAAAGGCATACTGCGAGACACTGTTGAAGTGGTTGGAGCCGATCACGATGTAACGGGTCGGCTCCAGCTCACGCAAGGTGCTGTAGCCGCGCAGCATAACACGGTTCCAGTCGGCAGGATCATCGGCCACGGCTTCGTTGAGCAGTTCATAAGCCAGACGTTCGTGCGGAAAATCACACAGACGTGCCGAGAGCTGACGCCAGCATTCGCAGAAGTCCTCGACCGCACTCTCTTCGGTGAAGAGCGGGCGGCCAGCGATATTGAAGTGATGCGAACGCAGGATATGGAGATCGACCACCACGTTGAGGCCGGCTTCGAGCGTCCAGCCGATGCCTTCCTGCAGCAGATCCCAGGCCTCTTCATGCGGTCGGCCGGCTTCGTCCCAGAGCTGTTCCTCATCGATCGGGAGCCGCAGGTGGTCGAGGCCCTCGAGTGCCGCCAGCCGCTCGACATCTTCGCGGGTAAAGCGGCGGCGACGTTCGGCACCACGGGCATCGCTCTGGCTGAGCCAGTGGGAGATGTTGGTGCCGCGTTTGATCTTGAGTGACATGTTCTTACCTCAGAACTGGCTTTTGGGAGCACCGTCGTTGGGCTTGGCGCCGTCCGCAGCGGTGGCAAGGTCCTGACGCTGCCACGCCCGGACATAGTCGATCACAAAATCGTCGGGCAGCTGGCTTTCATCCAGTGGTGAGTTGGCCCAGCCGCCGGAAACCATATAGAGGATCATATAGGACTGGACATCGCAGATGCGCTCGCTTTCCCAGCGGCCGACTTCGCGCCCGTTGCCGTAGAAGACCGCCTCGCCGGGAGTCCAGAGCAGGCCGATCGTGAAGTAACCCTCGGCATCGGTCGGGACATAGATGTTGCTCGTGCCGACAGCCGCATGTTCCTTCTGGTAGCCATCCCAGTGCAGGGCAACGTTGAAGCGGTAGGGGCCCCAGGCGGTGAGGTGTTCCATGATATCGAACTCCATGCCGCCGGAGTGGGTGCTGGCGCGCTTCCACTGGGGGTTGACCGAGTGGTCGGGATCGCCGCCACGGTCGGGCATCATCCAGAAAGCCGGCCAGAGTCCGGGACAGGTCGGCAGCTTCATGCGGGCCTCGAAATAACCGTAGCGTTGCGTCCACTTGCCGTAAGTATCGGCAAAACCACAGGCGAAGTCCGTTTTCGCGACCGGGCTGCGGTCGTCCGGATCGTCGTTGTGGAAGCCGGTTTTCTTTTCATAGCGCAGGATCAGGTTACCGTCGCTGACGATGGCATTGTCCCTGGTGAAGTGGGTGCGTTTGTCCCAGAAGTTGCTGGTATAGATGTTCCAGCTTTGCAGGTCGATCGTGTCGCCGTCGAAGTTGTCCTCGAAAGTCAGCTTCCAGTCGCCCTCGACCGGGGGACGCTTACCCAGCCATTCCGGTATTGCGGCTGGTGTGGCGGTAGCGCGGATTTCGGTGATCTCCACCTTGGCTCCAGCCTCCGGTTCGGTCAGCAGCAGTGTCACGCCGTTGGCGCGGTTGCTCTCGAAGCGCGTTCCGGTGCCGGCGATACCGCCGCCATGGCCGGGCTTGGGATTGGGGATGCCCTGCCAGGGCTTGGCCGGGGCAAAGCTGGCGGTAATGGTTGTGCGGGCTCCGGCGGCCAGCGGTTCTTCCAGCGCAATCGTATCACCCGCACCGCCGCGACTTTCGAGGCGCAGTCCCGGTTTCACGGCAGTTTCACCGGTATTGTGCAGGGTCAGCTTGACCTCATGCCATTCACCCAGATGCCAGACACCATGCACCGGTTTGACCGTGACGGCGGCATTTTTGCCTCCCTCCGCAATCAGTTCGAGCGTGTTGCGTGCCGTCCAGTCGGCGGCCTGTGTGTTGACCGTGGAAAACTGCGCCTGCGGGTCCAGTTTGGCACCGGCACCGAGGATAAATCCTTCGGGCGGCCGGACAACGATCGCATTCGGATCGACTGGCGGCTTTTCGCCCGTGGCACCGCCCGCCAGCAGGTCTTCGATACGGAAGCTGCGCTCCTGAGCGGACTTGCCGCCGAAGAAGAGCACCCGGATGACCTTGGAGGGGTCGAGTTTGTAGCCCGGCTTGAAGCCATACTGATGGCCGAAGATCACCTTTACGACCCGTGACTGACCCGGTGGTACCGAGACCGACTCGGTATTCCAGGGGTTGTCCTGCCAGGGGCCGTCGTTATCCACCCGCAGGCTGAGCCAGAGGTTGGCGCTGCCGGTGTTGGTGATTTTGGCGGCGATGTGTCCCCAGGGAGAGAGGTCCCAGACGGCACCGTCTGAGGGACGGATGGCAAAACCGGGATAACCCTCCTCGCTGCCGCGGATGACGACATCCAGGCCCCCATCGCGCGGCGTGACACTGATCGTGTTGTGGACATCGGCCACCTGTCCCGCCGAGTGGGCTGGATCAGTGTGATAGAGGAACTTCGGTGCCGCTGCCGGTCCCTCCTGACTCAAGGCATTGACGGTGCCCAGGGTCAGTATGATGGATAACATTAATGAGAGTTTTTTGAAGTGTTTTGTATTCATGTTAACGTACGATCAGGTAGGTTGCGTTTTGTTTGAAGGTCAGAACGACATCATTGCCGTCTCCACCCTTGTATGAAACTGTGACTTGGCGACTACCGTAGTTCTGTTTGGCACCTTCCGGCAGGTCACGGAATGTACCTTCGACAGGATTGCTCCCCTGGTTGTCGATAATACATACCTCATTCAGGGCAACGCCGGCCTCCAGGATATCGACAGCCAGTTCGGCATCTTCCAGTAACACCCGGGCTGCTGGATTGGTCATCTTTACCTGACCAAAACCTGATTTGTTGATCTCGATCCTCAAAGTACCTCCGTCGATCCGAAGGTGGCGTTCGAGTGTCAATGTGGAGGGCGACTGCAGCGAGCTGCCGGGCGACAATGTGCCGTTTTCGACGTTGATGCTGCGCGAGAGGGTGCCGTTGCCACCCAGAGTGCCGTTTTCACGGACGATCGCCGGACTGTAGGGCAGGGCTCCGTTAACCAGCAGGGTACCGGCATCTACGAAAGTATGGCCGGAATAGAGGCTGGTGGAATTGATAGTTGCTGTGCCTTCACCCGACTTGGTCAGGTTGATGCTATGGCTCGGGTTTTGTGCGCGTGGTACGACCGCATTGGTCAGGACAGCATCGACGACACCTTCGATCAGTGTGAAGCTATAGGCTCCCAATGTCCCACCGCCTTCGCTATCAGTCACTGTCCCGGATTCGAGCGTAAAGTTGCCGAGAGCAGGGGTAAGGCCAGCGATATCAAAGATGGCATTACCGGTGACTTTGACAGGAGAGAAGCTGCGACTTGAAGCGTTACCATTAGAGTTGAGCGGCCCGAGACCGTTCGAATGCCCCAGTTGCAATGTTCCCTCTGAAACAGTCACCGGACCGCCAAACGTATTGTTGCCGGAAAGCAGCAGGGTACCAGTACCAGTCTTGGTGAAGGGAGAATAAATGCCGGAAATTACACCTGACAATTCCAGTACATCCTCATCTACTTGAAATGTTGCCCCGTTATGTCCCACGGCGACACTCTTGCCGGTGGAGAACCCCGCAGTTGCTTGCAATGTGCCCCCATTAAGAGACAGGTTGCCAGTTCCCAGGCAGCCAGCATCATGTACGGCCACAGTGCCTTCAAGAATATAAAGCATGGTGGAGTTGTTGTTGGCGCTGTTGGCCAGTGTCAACAGTCCCGGTCCTCCCTTTTGCACGAATCCGCCCGATAGTTGGGAGTTGATGGTCAGGTTTCCGCTACCGTAGTGGTGGACAGCCAGCCCGCCGCTGTAAGACAGAGTGGGAGAGCTTGAAATGGAATAGTTTCCTGAGCCGGTGAAAAGCAGGCCGCCACGTGAGAGAGCCAGGTTGCCAGCCGTCAGCGACAGCTCTTGATCGCCGCCAGTACCCACAATTTTGAGCGTGTTGATCGATGCCGAGTTGATAGTCTTGCTTCCGGTTACAAGGACATTCTTGTCTGTGCCCTGATTGTCGAAAGTGTCATAGTTCTCGAAGGCGACAATACTGTCATCCGGGGCAACTGTTGCCCAGTCGCTGCCATCGGCTGTAGTATATGCTGCGGTTGCGCCGACCGTGCCGAGTATGCCCAAATAATTGCCGAGCGTGGTCTTGGCAACTCCAGCTTCAAAATCTGCGAGGGCACCAGCATTGCGGGTGAGAGACCCCAGAGCAATAGTTGAGCTACCACTGATACGACTGATACGTGATTGTCCGAGATCAAAAGTCGTCCCGCCGCCATTGCCGAGTTCCTGTGCGTAGCTTCCACCTTTGAGTTGCAGCTCGGCACCACCCAGCACCAGCGCATTTGCAGTCGTGGCCTGCGTAATACGGTTGGCATTATCTGTCGTATAGTCCAAGATGGTTGTACCTCCTCGCAGGGCTGTTGATCCGGCTAGTTCGTTATCACCGGCAAGTATCAGTTTGCCTGTTCCCTGCTTGCCGATACCACCGCTGGTTCCGGTCAGCAGGCTTGCACCTGAAAAGACTGTCTCACCTGTTCCCATAATAGTCATGGTGCGGACACCCAGATTGACTGTACCGTTAAATGTCAGAACTCCTGTTGCGGTGTTGGGCCAACTGAAGTTCAGTGCGGAACCGACAAAGATATCGCCGCCGATTGTCAGGTCGTTTTCGCCGCTAAAACCGATTGGACGTCCCCCGTCATTGCCAA
>CAZMGQ010000097.1:5363-7586 GCA_964565855.1 uncultured Lentisphaerales bacterium
CCAACAGAGCCACCCAATTTGATCTCATTACCCAAAATCTGGCCGCTTTCCAGCGCCTGCAGGTAAAACCCCTGACCATTGTTGGTGTAGAGTGCCGATGCTCCAAAAGGTGTGATCGTTGCTCCTTTTCCACCCGGGCCGCCGACTGTGATCGTATTGAATCCGGAGCCTGCCTGCGTGACTATGTCGGTGCTCCGGCCGGAGCTTGCCCCTTCTCCATGCTGATTATTGCCGGAAAGCGTCAGGTTGGCACCAGTCCCGTTAAAAACGAATCTTGCCCCCTTGTTGTGTTCGTTGAAAGTTGTGCCGGTATTCGTTTCTTGGATGTCGCCACTGATGTGCAGATCAACACCGGATGCCAGCGAATGGCCCTGCGGGTTGTTGTTGGGGTTAGCACTGTCACATAGCGAGTAGATTCCGCTGATCGTCATTGGAGCCGTATTAAGCACATATATGGAAGGAGCCGCATACATCGAAATAGCTGATGCCGGCGATGCTTCGCTTCCGACAAGGTTTAGCGAAGCATCACCATCCCAATAAGAGGTAGCGTGGTTCATCTTGATCTTGTTGGACAAGCTGCGCGGAAAGTCTGGCACTGTTACGCGGCCGCCATGTACGGTTAAAGTGCCGGTTCCCAAGCCTTCGTCGTGTCCAACAACTAGCCCGGGAGCTGCCGCCAGCGTAATTCCCCCGCTAAAGGTACTGGCGCCGCCGAAATAAAAATCACCAGTCCCCCGCAAAGTCAACGTCTGTCCCCCGGCGGCTGTGATGCCAGCATTAACAACAACTGCATTATCACTGCCATTGGTCCAGGTCTGATTTGCCATTAATTGCAGCACCACTGCCTGTTCAGCCTCTGTCGAGCCGATTGTCAGAGAGCCGGCACTTTCATGGATTTCAATACCGCCACTCCCGAGGTTGAGCGTATGCAGGTCAGTGGCACCTTTCAAGATTATTCCTCCTGTGGCTGTTTCCTGCAGCAGTATTTTTTGTGCGGCTTGATCTCCATCAAGTGTAACGGACTGCTGCCCGGACTCGGTGCTAATGTTGAAAACAGCCACATCCGAAGCTCCAGGTTTTGCGGCCGGATCAGGTGTCGCATTATCGGGGTCCAAAGACCAATTGACTGAATTGTTCCAACTGCTTCCGGTTCCATCCCAATAAACAGTTTCAGCTCGTGACAACAACGTGATCAGGGCCGAAACAAAAATCAAAGCTTGTCTTTTCATGGTTTTTCTCCTGTTAAGAGTGTGTCAAATCAGTGAATCTCAATCACGGTCGCCCAATCGGCGACTCCCATTTCGACGTAGCTGTCGCCGATGTCGGTAACGGTGATGCCTGAGCCGATGTTGTCATAAACCCGGATGTCGATGATGTTTCTGGCATCAGCCACGGTCGTCTTCAATTGCAGTTTGGCAGAGCTGGAATTGAGCCAGACTTTGCCGTTGCTGACTTGGGCCGGGCGTGCCGCATCAACCCGTACTGTTACATCCTGCAAGATCAGGCCATAGACATAATCGCCGCCAAATCCGGTGAACCAGGATGCTAGGTGCAGCGTTCCGCCGCCCACGATCGTGATTTCGCTTGCCCGGCAGTAGAAAGCTTTTTCCAGATACAGCGTGTTGCCGGAACCGATGACCCAGGTCTGGCTACCCTGCTGTTCCCACAGAAAGCCGACGGTGTTGGTACCGGCTCCGAAACTTTTAACAACCTTGAGGTTCTTGATGTTTGAGCCCGAGTTGAAAGTCCAGCCGGCCGTGTCGAACCGCAGATGACATAGGTTGGGGGTGGTGGCCCAGCTCGGGTTGCCATAGTTCAGCCGTTCGACAACATGTGGCGTACCGCCCTGTTCGCCGAAAACGACGACATCGCTCGAGTAGTCTGTTGTCTGTGGCAACACCGGCGGATTCCAGTTGGCCGTGTTGGTATAGACACCATCACCCGTGGCATTCGTCCAGAAAACATCTGCGGCTTGTGCCCGCTGCTGCACAACACCACAAATGGCAACCGTAGCCAGTGCCGTCCACAGCAGGCTGTGCCGGTTTTTATTGCTTGAGTTCTTCATGCTGCTTTCTCCGTTTTGAGGGTGAAAGAAAATCATCTGTCCGGACGCACCGCCTGGGAGGTTTTCGGCGGAACAGTGGAATCCCGCGCCACCAGTTGTGGGGCACCGGTCAGTTGCTGGTGCGGACAGACCTCGAGGCCCCGTTCGGCCCGTTCGAT
>CAZMGQ010000098.1:0-3893 GCA_964565855.1 uncultured Lentisphaerales bacterium
TGACGGCCGAAATTCTGCCAGCCAAACCGATTTCGCTCGGGAAGGTTTGTGAGGCCCGGACGATTCCCTGGAAGAATGCCGCTGGCAAATCCGTCTATTTGACCCATATCATCAACGAGAGTGCGACGGAGACTGTCGAAATCAATCCTGTCTTCAACTGGCCTGTCGAGCGGGCTGTCGATCTGATCAGCGGCGAGGAGCTGAACCTCGAGTCCTTCGAGATGGAGCCCTACGACGTGCGGCTGATCGAGTGGGAGCCGTTGGCCGGCAAGGCGACGACCTTCAGCAATCAGGATGGTACGAGCTGGAACACTGCTGCCAACTGGAGCCACGGTCTGCCCGATACCAACGATGTGATCGTGATCAACGGCAATGCAATCTTCAGCGGCAACATGCCGCCCGTGACATCTCTTAAGATCAGCAAAGACATGTCGCTCACCTGCGATGGCTGGGATACGACCCTGCGAGCCTCGGAGATCGAGATCGCCGGTGTTCTGACCCATGTCTTGAATACCGCTACCACAACCAACGCGCTCGGTCAGTGGATCCCCAATGCCAGAGTCAGGATCGAGTGCGACAACCTGACTGTTGCCGGCAGCGGCCGGATTGATGTCGATGGCAAGGGCTATCGTGGTGGTCAGTCGCTTGCCGAACCGGGCTATGGTCCCGGCGGAGCCTGGTACGATGTCAACCACGGCGGCTACTCTCCCGGTGGCAACCACGGCGGTTTGGCCGGGGTGATGGCATCCCGCACTTTTTTTCGCAACTATACCATTTATGGTAATCCGGCCGCCCCAACCGAGCCCGGCAGTGGCGGTGGCGCCGGTTTGCAGGCGACCAAGGCTGAGGCGGGAAATGGTGGCGGCGTAGTCTGGATCAAGGCGACGGGTGGGGTAACGGTTGACGGACTTATAACGGCCAACGGTGCCGGACGAGCCGGTACCCATGCAGGCGGCGGCTCTGGCGGTTCGGTTTACATCCGTTGCGAGACTATCCAGGGCAGCGGTACGATCCGGGCCGATGGTGAACAGGGAGGCAACTACGGTGGCGGTGGCAGCGGCGGACGGGTGGCGGTGCTTTATGACTTCACCCTGCAACATGCTCTGGACCTGCCGGATCTGCGTTTCTCCGCTTCGGGACACGGTGCCTACGATCTGCACTACAACTATGCCGAACTGGGGACAATCTACTTTTCAGACAATCAGTTTCTGCAGCGTCAGACAGGAGAAATCAGACACAGCGGCACCTGGATGTCGCCCGTGCCTTTCACGGACTGGCAACGAGACTACCTGAGCCTCAACGGAGCCTGGCTGCGTCTGCCGTCCGAAGGCTTCGAGCTGACCGTCACCAACAACCTGACGCTCAAGGGCAGCCGGGCGCGGATGTTCGGGCTCGAGTTGACCAACGCTGTGTGGAACTGTGGCGGCGATATCGCAATTGAGAAGAGCACGCTGGTGATGACCACTGGGGACAGTGGTTTTTTTTCTTTAAACTGTCAGGGCAGTCTCACTCTCACCAATACCGGTGCCCTGCGGGTGCATGGCGGCAGCGTCGCAGCACTTGAAGAGCCGGGTGGCAGTGTAAAGATCGCTGGCTCGCTCAATATCTTCGCCGATTCGTGGGTTTATCCTTATTCGCATCCCACCAACGGCGGGTCGGCTCACTTCACGGCTGCAGCGGTCAACATTCCGGAAACGACCGGCGGTTTTGACGCCGAGGGGATCGGTTTTGCCGGGGCACAATATTCGCTTGAGGACGGCTACGGGCCGGGCAGGGGGTTCGGTCGCAATGGCGGAGGCGGCGGGGCCGGCTATGGAGGTGCGGGAGGATACAGCAGCACAGGCTACGGTGAAACCTACGGGCTGGCAACTTCGCCCTTTGCTCCGGGGAGCGGGGGCGGCGGCGGAACGCACCAGGCCGACAAACCCAACTATCCGGCCTATGGGGGTGGCGGTGCGATTGTCATCACAACCGGCAATTTTCTGCTGAATGGCAGCCTCAATGCCAACGGCGGCATACGCGACGGCCGCATTGCCGTCGGTCACTATGCCGGTGGCGGTTCCGGCGGCGGAGTTTTTGTCCGTTGTAAAACCCTCACGGGTAATGGTACCATTACGGCCGATGGTCAGAAACGCAATTCGCTGTACGCTGGCGAGAGCGGCGGTGGGCGTATCGCTGTCTGGCTCAACGTACCGCAGATTTTCTGGACCCGCTACCTGGCAGGAGATGTTGGCAATGCCACCATCTCGGCCGTAGCACCGGAAACCTTTGCAGGTGAAGTGACAGCCGGCAGCAGCGGTTTTCCACGCGGCACGCCCGCAGAAGACGGTACGATTGTTTTTCTGACAGCCCCAGCCGTTGAGACTCTGATTCTGGTAAACTGAAATAGGTTAGCAGCAAGTACAGTTCCGGGACTGAGCTTGGGACAGGCAAGAATGCCTATCCTACATTATTCCCAGCGGGTGCTTGTGGACAACTGTAGGACAGACATTCCTGTCTGTCCAGGAACGGCAACAAGTACAGTTCGGGGACTGAGCTTGGGACAGGCAAGAATGCCTATCCTACATTATTCCCAGCGGGTGCTTGTGGACAACTGTAGGACAGAGATTCCTATATGTCCAGGAACAGCAGTAACTCTAATTATGAAGCCGTTCATAATTGAAATTGCTGGTCTTCGCGATCCGTAGTTGCAAGGACTTGAGCGTAGAGGTAGAATCTTCCGCAGCTATAGAGACCTAAAAGCTAAGGTTGAACGATGCAAAAAATATGGAAAGATGATTGGGCCGAAACCAAACAGCGGTTTCAGGACTGGTGGAACGGCAAGGGCTTTCTGGTTGGATTCTGGGGTGGCGTACCTCTGGCGGAACCACGGATTGAGGTTGAGCCTCCACCTCCTGCAGTTTCGCTCGAGCAACAGTGGGCCGATAACGGTTGGCGGGTGGCTGAGATCCGGCACCGGATGGCCGGCACCGCCTGGCCGCTCGATTGTCTGCCGCTGGTTCATCCCTATATCGGTCCAGGTTCGCTGGCGATGGCACTGGGATCGCCGCCGGAATATCAGCCAGACACGGTCTGGTTCAATCAGGCCGAATCGTGCGACAGTATCCGTTTTGATGCCAATCACCCACTGTGGCAGCTTCAGATGGACCTGACCGACCGCCTGATAGCGGATTCCAATGGCAATTATTTTGTCGGGGTGCCTGATCTGGTCGAAAACTGGGACATTCTGGGGTCGTTGCGCGGGGCCGAAAACCTGCTTATGGACATGATTGAGAGGCCCGGCTGGGTCAAGGATCGGCTGGACGAGCTGAATGAGGCTTATTTTGCGGCCTTCGAGGATTGCTGGCGCAGGGTGATCGCCCAGGATGGAAGTTCGATGTTCGGCTGGTTTGAGCTTTGGGCTCCTGGACGGGTCGCCAAAGTACAGTGCGACGGCTGCGCCATGTTTTCGCCGGCCATGTTTCGTGAGTTTGTCGTACCGACCCTTGCGGACCAGTGTAAGCGGCTGGATTATTCAATGTTCCACCTCGACGGTTCACAGTGTCTCGACAAACTCGATGCCCTGCTCGAAATCGAGTCGCTGACGGCAATCGAATGGACACCCGATCCCAAGGTACCGAGTGGCGGCAACCTTTACTGGGTCGAGATGTACCGGCGTATCTTGTCGGCAGGCAAAAGGGTGCAAATTCTCGGTGCCACTGCACAGGAGATTGAACCGATGCTGGATGCCATCGGAGCGGACGGTGTTTACTTTCTCTCCAACGCCGCCTCAGAGGCCGAAGCCGAAAAGTTCGAGAAGGTTGTCGCACGCCTACGCTAAAAAACTTATACCACGGCGGTACAGAATGCCGGGGCAGGGGAGTGACTACGCCTGACCGGTCTCATGCGCGAGA
>CAZMGQ010000098.1:3903-7454 GCA_964565855.1 uncultured Lentisphaerales bacterium
ACTGGTTTGAGGCACAATCTCCTGACTCCCGGTCTCCTGATCCTGCTCTTTTTCGTCGTCTGCACCGCTGCCTGAGTCTGTCTCCTTGCTGGAGCGCATTTTTTCGAGAGCCTTCTGCTTGAGTTCGCCGAACTTCGAGCTGACGCCCTCAATCTTGGCCTCCCACTCGGGACTCGGCGGGTTTTTGTCGGCCTCTTCCAGGAAGACGACCATGGTCGCAGTACAGGCGATCGGGTCAAACAGTATCCATTTGGCGGAAAAGCCCATGAAGAGAGCCAGCAGGAAGAAGGCGAATTTGATCGATGGAAATGCCAGAGCCAGGGCCCCGAGCGGCAAGAGGAAAACCAGCGTTGATAGCAGGGTAAAAACGTAGCTGAAGAGAGTCAGGCCGACGGCGGTCTTGAGAATCGGCTTCCAGGATTGACCATAGATTACAATGCCGGATTTGGCGGCATCATAGACGTTTTCGTTTTTGGTCTTGAAGGTATAGGCCAAGATCGACTCATCGACATAAGTCAGGCTGAAGTTGACAATCCGCTGGAGCAGTTGAGTCACCCCCTCGACACCTGGCACGGGGAAGATCGATGTCACCTTGAGGAGGGTGCGGTTGATCCCGTTGATGATGCCCTTGACGAGCTGGTCAACCAATGCCAGGACACTGATCTCTTTAAAGTAGTGTTTGACCCGTTCCTTGGCCCAGACGGTCTGGGACTGGCCTTCGGGCAATTTGCCTTCGGTCAGGATCTCGGTAATCAGCGCCACATGACCGGCTCGCAGGAGGTATAGCACATACTCGCGCAGGATCCGCCAGCCGAAGCCGCCACCGACCAGCGCGATGATAAAGAGGATCAAGGCGGCTTTGCCACCGAACACCTTGCCGATGCCAGCCAGAATCAGCAGCCCGACTGCCACACCGGCACAGATCGTGCCGAAAACAGCCGCCCGATAGTACAGGTAGGGCTTGGTCTGCATGACAAGTTTGAAAGCTTTTCTGATTTGTCCAAACATTTTGACCTCCGGTTTCATTCGCAAATGGAGGCAATGTAGGGTTTATTCTCGTCAATGTCAACATAATCTATTGAATTAGTAAGAAATCTTTCACCAGCTATTGCACCCGGTCTGACATCAGCAAAAAATGGAACCGCGGAAAGCGTCGAAAACCGCTGAAAGGGAGGGACGAGTGTCACCTCGTCCCGGAGGGCGAAGCTGTCGTGGGATTTTTCTCACAGAGGCACAGGGGCACGGAGGAAAGAACCGTTAAACTGGAGGGCGACAGGCTCTTGCCGCCGAAAGAAACCATGTACGGGAACGAGAACGGGCAAGTGGTACGATAGCCGGTCACTGTAGGACAGACATTCTTGTCTGTCCAGAGGTCGCCCGGAAATTGCTGATGAAAACCGCAGAAAGGGACGGACGAGTGTCACCTCGTCCCGGAGGGCGAAGCTGCGCTGAGCCGCCACGCAAGCATGCACCGGCCAAGCTGGAGGGCGGCAGGCCCTTGCCGCCGGATGAAACCGCCAAACTTGCGCAAAATAGAACCGCCAAGTCGCCAAGAACGCCAAGCTGGTGGAAATATCTCACGCGGAGGCACGGAGACGCGGAGGAGAGAGGCTGTAAGGTGGAGCCCGCCGTCCCGGCGGGTGGTGGCTTCCAGTGCTGCTGTCTGTCCTTGTTTGCCTGGCAAATCGTACAGGTTCACAACGGAGCGGTACACGTACTCGTACACGAAGCTGAAGTCATGAACGTGTACGAGTACGTGAACGAGGCACAGCGTCCTGGTGACCGTCCCCGCGTGTCGCGCCGTAGCATCTTGGCGAAGGCGGGCGAACCGCAGCGCAAGTATGCACCGGCCAAGCTGGAGGGCGGCAGGCTCTTGCCGCCGGAAGAAACCGCCAAACTCGCGCCTATAAAACCGCGGAAAACGCCAATTGGGAGGGACGAGTGTCACCTCGTCCTGGAGGGCAAGGTTACACTTGCCCCTCCCGACCCACCGCCCAGCCCCGGGAACCCCGAGCGCTGGCTCGGGACAGGGGATGACAAATATCCCACACAAAGGCACAAGAAAAACTTGTTTTCGCACATTTTGTTGACATTTACTGCATAATATGTCAGATTTGAACACATCTGACGAAAGAAGGAGTTGAAATGGCAACAACAACAATAACTATCAGGGTTGATGAAAAACTCAAAAAGTCCGCAACCGAGGCTTTTGAGGAAATGGGTATGAGTCTGGCGAACGGGATTTCGGTCTATCTGACGCGTGTCGCCGCTACCGGGGAAATCCCGTTCAGAGTTGCTGTACCACGGGTCGCTGCGGAGGCACCCGGTGAAGAGTACTTCGGACTCACCGGCGAGGCCTACCGGAAACATTTGCTGGAGGCAAAAAAGCGTGTTTTGGAGGGACATTACGAGACGCGTGAGTTGCTGGAGGTCTAATCATGGGTGTCAAGTTTGACGCAGTCGCATGGCAACAGTACTGCAAATGGCAGCAGCAGGACCGCAAGACCCTCAAACGCATCAACTCGCTGATTACCTCGTTACAGCGTCACGGTTATGAATCGATCGGCAAGGTTGAAAAGTTGAGAGGAAACCTGTCAGGCCTGTATTCAGCCCGCATCGATGCCAAAAATCGTCTGGTCTTCATGTTTGTAGAGGAAGATGTAGTAATAATTTCCTGCTCGGGACATTACGATTAGTCTGATATCTCACACAAAGGCGCAAAGACACAAAGAAAAGAACAGTTAAGCTGGAAGGCGAAGCTGTCGTAGTATTTTTCTCACAGAGGCACAGGGGCACGGCGGCAAGAGCCTTTAAACTGGAGGGCGGCAGGCTCTTGCCGCCGGAAGCAACTGTCAAAATCACGCTGATAAAAACCGCAGAAAGGGAAGAGGGCCTCCCTGGGAACCCCGAGCGCCGGCTCGGGACAGGGGATGCTAGTGATCTCACACAAAGGCACTAAGCCACAAAGGAAATTGCCAATAAAACCACGGATGAACACAGATAAACACTGATAGGGAGGGACGAGTGTCACCTCGTCCTGGAGGGCGAAGCTGCGCTGAGCCGCAACGCAAGTATGCACCGGCCAAGCTGGATGGCGACAGGCTCTTGCCGCCGGAAGTAAATACCGTGAGCACTCTCACTCAAAATATTATTTCAAGTGGGCAAATGCCGCTTTGAAAAGCAGACTCAATCCCTCTGTTTCTGTGCTTGGAAGATAGTCAGAGAGTTCGTTGTGAATTTGATGATCATCCAAACGATTGACCGCATCTCGGATGAACTGGAAGAAGTCGTCACATGTTTTACCCTGAAAGCGATCTCGGGCATTGACCAATCTGGAGTAGGATGGCTTGGCAAGCCGTGCTTCAAGTGTCGGTAAATCTGGTTTTGCCTCCATTTGAAGAAAAAACCAGATGTCATAAATGTCTCGAATTAACCTCCGTTCATTCCATGCCGCCATTTTATCAGCCAATGCCACGTTCAGATCAACAACATGAATTATTCTGGGAGGCAAGTTGAATTCTTGCGAAACAAGCCTCGTTGACACCGCAGTG
>CAZMGQ010000099.1:0-7416 GCA_964565855.1 uncultured Lentisphaerales bacterium
AGGATCTGGAACGCACTATGGTCAAGGTTCGCGAGGATGACCCCGAAAAGGCCGACCGCAGCATCGCCCTGGACCGCTGGGTGGCGCGCCTGCCTGTGCCGGAATCGGTCAGCCGCGGCACCCTGTTGCGCGCCGCGCACGCCGCCTGGGAAGGCCTGCTGGGTGCCATTGCCGACAAGACTACCTGTCGTGCTCCGGAAAAAATGCTCCATGCCGACACTTACATGACCTGGTCGCGCACCCGCATCTCACAGCTCACCACCCAGCCCGCCGGCTGGAAAAAGGAACTCGTCAGCCGCACTTCCGCCTGGTACGACGGCCTGATGAGCCGCTGGCTCGATGACGTTATGGTAGCCAGAAGCAACAGCGAACCCGCCGCAGAGCCGATAAAGGTCAAGTTCCGCGCCGCGACAGTGCTCATTTTCGGTGAAGAAACCGTCAAATCCGGCAAATATCGTGCCAGGATCGACGGCAAACCGGTCTCCCTGCCTCGCAAAAACAAGCCGCCACTGGAAGAATTCGACCTCAGTGCCAAACGCTTCGGCGGCGGACGCCAGCACTATATTGTCCTCGCCGAAGGACTCGACCCCGAAGTAGATCACGAACTCGAACTGATCCCTGTTTTTGAGGGCGAAGAAGTTCAGGAGCTGCGCCTCGAAAGCATCTGCCTCGCTGGCGGCGAAGCCCGCATCGTCGAGTAACCCCCGGTACAGATATATGTCCTTTGACCTGCAGACAATCCGGCGGACGCTGGATGAAGAACGCTTCGAAACCACCCGCCGCATGGCTCTGGCAGCCCTCCGGCAACCATCTGCCGCGGCACCACGGCAGGACCTGCTGTTTCTGCTGCACGAGGCCTCGCGTGCTCTGGGAGATCTCCATGGCGCACGCGACACTCTGGCAGTGATCGAACCGCGCGACACAGCCGAAAGGCTGCGGGTAAAGCTGCTGCTGGCCGAAGACTATTATCTGATGAGCCACTACAGCTTCTTCCGCAATTCTCCCGAAGAAGCCCGGGGGCTGACAAGCGACGAATTCGCCGACATTTACAATAACTTGGCAGACGAGACCTTTGACGAAGCCGTTGAAATCGCAGTCGGCGATCCCGCAGCCCGAAAACAGATTGCAGACGTAATGCGTCGCTGCAAACGGCAGGAGGAGGCTGTGGCACTGTCCCCACCCTGCCCCGTTCCCGCTCCTCCTCCCGCCTCTACTTCTCCGGCGACCGGCAGCCTGAGTGGACAAATCAACCACGCCGATGGCTCCCCCGTCGCCATGGCCCGAGTCACGCTCGGATTCCCCGAGGAGATCACCTCTCCCGCGCCTGCCACCTACCTCGGCCGTGATATGGACGTCCGTCCGGTCTTCGAAGGTCCGCAGGAGATACGCGAAACCACAACCGATGCTGACGGGCGCTATCAGTTCGACAACCTGCCTGTCGGCACCTATCCCTTTGTGGCCGTCACCCTGCCACCCGATGAATACGATGTTGCCCTGCGCTTCCTCGGCCGTGATGTCGCTGTAGCGGCAGACAACACTGCCACCTGCAACGCCACCATCAGCGACTGGGTCAGTGCCCCACGGCTGCCGCTCGAACATGCTTTCGACACGCAGTTCTCCTTCAATGGATCAATGCTGCAGCGTGTTTCACTGCATGAACTCCGCAATCCCTTTTATTTTGATTTTCCGCACCAGTTTGTCAGCCTGCCACTGCCGGACGATATTGAGGCGGACGACAATCTGCTGGTCTTTCTGTCCGACAAACCGACAGAGCCAGTCCCCGTCCAACTTCTTACCGATGGCACGCTCGGCTGTCTGATCGACCTGCCGGCCCGTACCTCATGTGTACTGGCCATCTATCGTACTCCGGCCGATATACCATCTGTCAAACCGATTCACAGTCTCTGTCTGACCCCCTCCCCCGATGGTCAGACCGCCGAAATCGACACCGGTACAGTTCAGTTCCGCATTCCCTGGCAAACTGGCACCGATAACCTGCCCCCTCTGTTGGCAGTCCGCGGAACCGACCAGGTCTGGCGTGGCGAAGGACGTCTGCTGCTGCCCGAAGGTGAAACAACCACTGTCCGCACAATTACCCTGCTCGAACAGGGCAGCCTCCAACTGCGGCTGCTCATCAGTTACAAACTGTCGGACAACGCAGAAGTCAGTTTCGAAATCACAGCCCATGCCGGCGAGTCCTACCTGCTAGTCCGCGAGACAACTCTACCGCGTGAAGGGATGGCCTTCAAGTTTTCGCTGCGTGAGTTTTCGGGCGGACGTGGCTTCCTGCACTGGACTCCCGAACAGGGCAACCTTCACTGGACGACGCTCAAGGCGGAGGTTCAGGAGATTGCCCGTCTGCAGGAATCGGTCGCCTGGTGGATCCCGCCGCAGGGCTTCGGCTATGCCATGACGCCTGACTCGATCGAACAGCAGGACTACATCGGTGTCTTCACCATACATCGCGGCGAATGGATCGACCGTGAGTTCGAACGCATCTCGCAAGGTCCCGGCGACGACAATCGCGAGTTGGACTGGCCCTATCCCGAAATGGTCGGCTCCACCATCTCCATGATCACCGCTCACACTACTGCGGATGGCGATACCTGCTTCCGCTTTGGCGGTTTCGATGGCCAGCGTCAGTGGGGTTTGCTCGTTTCATCGCTTCAGGAAAACGACGGCCCTTACAAACAGATCTCAGCCGTCCAGCACAAGGTCTCATCCCCGCGCCTGCAGGACTTCATCCACTGGAAACTGCACGATGCCGACACCCTGCAACGGCCTTCGCTCCTTGTCGCCGCCGATGAGGTCTGCAAACTGCGACGAAAAAAGGAACACCCGGCCTTTGCCCCGATCTGGCAGAACCTGACTCGTGAACACCGGCGCGGACCGGCCCGTGGCATGCAGGCGCTGCTGGACTCCGATGCCGCACTTGCCTGGCGGCTCTCACGCGAAATGGTGCTGCACGCCCCCTTGCGCGCCCGCATGACCCTGCTCGGCCGCGACTATGCCGATGTCTACAGCCCCGTCGGAGGACGTGGCATCACTCCCTTCGCCGAACAGTACGACCTGATCGCCGCCACCGGCGTCTTTACCGCCGAGGAGGAGCGCGATGTCCGTGCCATGCTGCTGCTGATGGGCCACCTCTTCATGGCCGAAGACTTCATGAACTGGCGCTTCAACTCCCGCAACGCCAACTTCGAGGCCGACCGCGTCGATATTGTCGGCGGAGTCGGACTCGTCTTCCGTGGCAATCCCGACGCCGATGAAATGATCCGGCACTGTGTTGATCTGATGGAACGTTCGCTCAACGTCTATTGCACCCCCGGCAGTGGCAAATGGTACGAAAATCCGCCCTGCTACTATCTGCACTCGGTCGGTTGCCGCATGAATCTGGCGGCCCATCTGCATCGCCACGACCTTTTCGACACCACCACGATCCCGCGTCTCAAGGATTTCCTCGGCTGGGCTCCCCTGCTGCTCACGGGCCGCTATCCGCACGATTACAACCTGATGCGCAATGGCTGCAGCTACGAAGACTACGCCAAAGCCGAAAAAGTCCGCCGCATCCCGCCGATCGGCGACCATGCCAAGCTCGGCCAGTGGATCGGAGAGATCTTCGCCCTGATGGGCAAATCCTATGAAGAGCGCGACCCTGAGTTTGCCAACTTCCTGCGCTGGGCTTATCAGGAGGGCGGTTCCCACGGCGGCCATTACTCCAAGTTCCCCCTCTACTTTACCGGTGTTACCGAGGAAGAGCTGCAGCCGGCCGCTCCGGTTCAGCTCGAGAGTCGGCGCCTCGAAGGCTTCGGTGCCATTTTCCGTGGCAACTTCGGTCAGCCGGATGAGTTCTACCTGCTTTTCAAACAGGGACCGGGAGGCTACCGCTACCATCGCACCGAAGGCAGCTTCATTATGATGGCACAGGGCCGGCCTCTGATCTGGGATGGCGGCGAAGCTGGCGAAGCCTGGCGTCACAGCACCCTCTCGTTTTACGATACCCACATGCCGCTGGCTCCGGGGCGCGTCGAACGCTTTGCCAGCCACAGTACCGCCGACTTTGTCCAGGGGCTCCACCCCAAAGCCCTCTCTCCCGGCGAACCAGTTTTCCTGAGCGACTCCTGCGAACACCAGCTCGTCGATGTCGCCTGGGAACGGTACCACGAGCCAAACCCCGCCGTGCTGCGCAGCCTGCTCTGGGTCAAGGATGAGTATGTGGTCGTTTCCGACGATCTGCAACTCCCCGCTGATCTGCTCACCCACTGGCATCTGCAGGCCGTCGGCGATTCCCATACCGGCACCTGCCTCAGCCCGGAAGGACTGGTTGTCAAGGGACGCTTCGGAGTCGATCTGCAGGTCATGCTGCCCGATCTGCCCGCCGATGCCGTCGAAGAAGTCTCGCAGATTGCCTGTGTCGAATACTATCTGAAGCCCTCCGAGAGCTTCCAGATGCGTCACATCCAGCTCAGTATGCAGTCGCCGCGCCAGCTCACGGCTGTGCTGCGTCCCCTGGCACCGGGTGCAGACATACTGACCAGCGAGCCCTTCCAAGGTGGAGTCCATGTACGTGGTCCCGATATCGACGACACGATTTTCTTCGCACGCGAAAGCACCCGCTGTGAGATCGGGGACGTTTTCTTCGAGGGACGTTATGCGGCTGTCCTGCGCCGTCCTACCAGCACAACCCTGCTGCTCTTCGAAGGCCGCGAACTACGCTGCGGCAGCGCACGCCTGACGACTCCCGGCGAAAAACAGATCTAAATCAGGGAAAACAAGCATGAACCAACCCAGGATGCCCGTAATCATGGTCGGCACCGGCGGCTTTGGCGCACATCGGCGCCGCGCCATGCGCGAAACGGGACTTTTCAACCTCGTGGCCGCCTACGATATCAACCCCGAAGCTCTCAAGCAGGCCGAGCAGGAAGATGGTGCACGTCCGACTGCCAGCTTCGAGGAACTGCTGGAAACAAAAAACGCCGAAGCCCTGATCATCAGTACCGGCGCCTCATCCCATGCCGCCCAGATCATGGCGGCTCTGCGCCGTGGCCTGCATGTTTTTGTCGAAAAACCACTCGCTTCCAGCATGGACGACATGCTGGAGATTTTGAAACTCGAGCGTGAAACAGGCCTCGTAATCGGCAGTGGACATGTTGACCATAGCACCGACGCTCCCTCGCTCGCCATCCGTGATCTGATTGCCAGCGGCGAATTGGGCGAAATCGTCAGTTTCGAATCCAGCACTGCCCACAGTGGCGGCTTTCATCTCGAGCCCGGCGATTGGCGCGGAGATCGCAAGCACAATCCCGGCGGCATGCTGTTTCACTGTGGCGTCCACAAAATCCATGAACTGGCCTTCTACTTTGGGCCGGTGCGACGTGTCCGTGCCCTGATCCGTTACGATCTCCATAGCAGCTCTACGGCCGATGTCGCCCTCTGTCAGATCGAGCTGGCCAACGGCATTCTGGGCACCCTCAACGCCTACCACATCACCCCCAACCTCCAGAGTATTGCAATTTACGGCACCAAGGCCGCCATTTTCCGCGACGAACGTCCCTGGCCCGGCGAACAGAGTCTCATGATTCAGCGTATCCCCCAGCCGATGGATGGCTCAGTCGAAGCACGTGTGCCCCTGACTGTCCAAGGCAAAACCGACCCCTGTGGCAACCTCCGCAGCTTCCACCGGGCTATTACCAGCGGCAGCCACCTCTATCCCTCGGCCCTCGATGCCGCCCACGCCCTGGCACCTGTCATCGCCGCCGCCGAATCAGCCGCCAACGGCGGCACCTGGATCGAAATACCAACCTTGCCATAGAGTGCCAATAACTTCCTGCCGAATCAACTTTGCAATCTATGGAAAAATTGCACTTATGATACCGGCATGTTTATGAAGGGGTTTTCCGGGCAGATCAGCTCAACCTCGGCACCATAAGCCTCACGGAAGGCTCTACCGTTCACACGCCGACTTGACCATTTGATCTCGTAGGCTTGTAGTTTTTCTCCCTGCTGAAGCACCAGATCAACCTCCGACCGGGAACGAGTACGCCAAAAATGGAGGTTGGCGGGAGAGCCATATAGCACATTGCGTTTGGCTACCTCGGCAATCACCCAATTTTCCCAGAGCATACCAATGTCGGGGCGCATTGCATCCAGGGAAAAAGAGTTGATCAAGGCATTCCTGATCCCGGTATCCCAAAAGAAAATTTTCTGACTTTTGCTGATCTCTTTACGCGGGTTTCTGCTGAAAGCTGGCAGTCTGAAAATCACAAACGTTTCTTCGAGCAGATCGATATACCTATCTACTGTGGCACGCGACATCTGCAGTTGTGTGGCCAGTTCACTGATGAACACTTCAGATCCCGCCTGATGTGCCAATAACATGAGCAGCCGTTTGATCAGGTTTGGAGTCTTTATCAATCCGGCTTGCAGCACATCCTTCCAAAGATAATCAGAACTCAACTGTCTGAGGAGTGGCATGGGCTCGGAAGCGGTTACCACTTCAGGATAACTGCCAAAGACCATACGCATCATCAGAAAAGCACGCAACTGCGGTCCACAGTGTTGTGTTATAAGCTCTGGTGTGACAGGAGGTCGTGCCCACTCTTGTGTGGTAATAGCCTCTGCAAAGAGAAGAGGCGGCAAATTCAGCTTCCAGTTGCGGCCTGTCAGGCTCTCGGCACTCTGATCGAGCAAATCGAGCGCAGAAGAACCAAGCAGGATAAACTTTACCGCAACTCCCGCATCGTACCACCCCTTGATAATACGTGATGCCACCGGCAATCGTTGCGCCTCATCAATTACCAGGATTGAAGGATTCCCGAGATAGGTCATGGCATCCGTTGGCGAAAGCGCTGAGGCCGTCACAAATCGGGCTTTATCCACCTCAATGTCGAAATTCAAGAAGAGGGTTGAGCGTTCAGTCAGCATATGCTGGACAAGAGTCGTTTTGCCAACCTGCCGTGCCCCCACCACAATACCGACCTTATTAGTGGCTAAAAACTGTTTAAACAAACATTCAGCTTCTCTTTTGATATGCATACTTAGCAATATAACCTATCATTCTGTACACTACAACTCCATTTTTGTGTAAATTAACCATATTTTCTTTAATTCAGCTAATTTCGATCGCATTTATGGTGTCACCCTGGTTTTCTGAAACATACACTTTTTTTGCTCTTAAGGCTCACCACCGGTGTACCCTCCATTTTACAACCGTCCGGTGCACACTTCATGGAGGGCGAGGCGGTGCCGAGCCGTAATTACAAGGGATTGAAAACAGGAAAGAAAACCTGTCGCAGTTTTGCGTAACAAACGCTGAACTTGCCAGAGTGGTGGTGTCTGGACTAAACTGTTTGTCTTTCCAAGGAGGGATGGCTGAGTGGTCGAAAGCGGCGGTCTTGAAAACCGTCCTGGGGCTTT
>CAZMGQ010000100.1:0-7406 GCA_964565855.1 uncultured Lentisphaerales bacterium
TTGCACAATTACACGACATGCCTGATTTATGATGTCTCAGATGAAACAGCCCTGATCTGTCTTGCACAGGGGTATCTGGTGGCTGACATGTTGCGCGAGAAAATGGTGCCTGATTGTGGTAAATCGCAACTTTATGTGGCTGCCGACCGGGTAAAGAAAGATATTGCAGAATGTGACTTCGGGCATGATATGGGGCCGCGTGGCAGGGCATACTGTACGCGTCAGATGATGTATGTTTTGAGAGTGGCTAGCAAAAAGTGGTTGGAAAAGTCGGAAAAACACCGTGAGGCTCTCTCTAATGTGGGTAGAGCAACAGATGAGCAGGAGTAGTATCATGAAAAGCACCCACCAAAATCCTTTTAACGGTCTTGTAGAAGTTTCTGAAGCACGTCGGAAATTTCTCGATGAATGGTTTTTTGAACGGGCACTGGATCTGAAGCTGCGCTCGATTGAGGATGCTGATGACCGGGCTGATGCTGCTGATGATGAAGAGGCTGTGGCAGACTGGCCGGAGCCGGCAGCTTTTGACAAGGCGATTGAGGTTGGCGATATCCGCCTGCTGAGCGGCAGCATGACTGTCGATCCGGTGCGGCTGGCCTATGTGGGCGTACTGGAGGTGGATGGGCTGTATGCCCTGGTGGCACCGTTTTCGAGCTATCAGCATCCGGCCAGCAAGGGTGAGTGGCTGACAGGTATTGATGCCACCCCACTGCGTGTGATGCAGTTGTGGAATGCCCAGCCGATGCCGGTGGCTCTACTTGCCAGGAGCTGGAAGGTCGAGAACTTTACTGAAAGCGAGCTTGCCAATGCGAGAGAACTTTACCGGCATACTGTGGCGGGCACCTGGCCGCCGGCTGATCTGCGTGAGATGATCGGGCTGGCAATCCACTCGCCGGATGATGTGCGGGTGGACTATCAGGAGGAAGAGCTGGAGATGTTTACGCCGATCAGGGCGGAGGTTTTCCGTCTGCAACAGATGTTGGAAGAACATGTCGATTTTGTCCGCACTCAGAAGGTGGCGGATCTGATTCGCGGCTGGCGGCGACCAGTGCTGGCGGCGGCGGCTGATGGTTCGCTGGTGGTGCCCGTGATTCTCCTGCGGGCGGACGGGACTGAGCTTTCCCTGACGGCCCAGCGGCTGGACCATGGCTACGAGTCCGGCGAAGGGTATGATTCGCGCTGGGAAATTCATGGTTGGCCCGGGATCGTGCCGGGGCTGCCGGTCTATGCCTATGCCAATCGCAAGGCATTGGCTGAAGGTGCGGAGCCACTGGCCTTCGACGTGACCTTCGGTGCTGACGGCAACCGTGTGGTTTTTCAGGGTGAGCTGGAGTCAGACTTTAAGAAGCTGAGTAGCACGGAGCTGGTGCTGCTGGTAAGGGAAGTTTAGTATGTCGGCTGCACCAAAGATGCCCTGGCTGCTGGAGCGCGACTCATTTCACCGGATACGGCCGCAGAGCTTCCGAAGCGGAATCAGAAAGCACTGGGGTGAACTGGCTCTTTACCTGCATAGATCGCCGAAAAAGCGACAGGAGACGATGGGTAAACTTGATCCGCCCGACGTGCTGGGTGAAACGTTGGCGGCGGAATGGCGGGTGGGGATGGCGGCTGAACTGCTGCTGCTGGATCCGCAACTGCGCAAGGGGCTGGAGCATGGGCTGACGGATGAGATGCAGCTCTTTGGTGATGAGGGGCTATGCTGGGGACAGATCAAGGACTGCCCGGTGTCCGCTGCACTCTTTCCGGTGGCAGGGGAGGAAGGACTATCTCCCTTGCGCATCTGGGCTTTTCAGGGGGCGGGAGAGCTGGAATCCAATGTTGCTGTGTTGGACGGGCATGAGATGCTGCAGCGGCAGGCTGACCAGAACGGCGTGGTGCTATATCTGGAAAATCCGGATAACTTGAAGATCATCGGACGTTCGTGGCAACTGGCCGCCGCACTGGCGCTTAAGTGCCTGGGGCAGAATGTAACTCCTTCGACCCGACTTGAGCTGGCAGGACGCCGGATTGTGACTGGAGTGCTGGATGAGGGTTCGGAAAATATTACTTCGGTACTGATCGGCAACAAGCTGCTGGGACTGGATCTCGGGGAGCAGCGGCGGACGTGGATGGTGCCGGATTGTGATAAAACTGCCTTTGAAGAAGCTGCCAAAGCCTGTACCGAAGAGGTGCCGGCTTTGTTTTTCAGCAATCTTGTAGCAGCTTATCGTGACGTTGCCGGCTATGGTGCACGTCCTGCGGCTGAGCAGAACTGGCCCGGCGAGATTGAGGAAATGCATGCCCTGGTGGGAGGCACCATAACCACCATTCTGGCACCATTGCTTTACTGTCGGCCGCAGAAACTTTATCTCTGGCATTCGGATAATGAGAAGTCTTCCAGAGAACCGGCTGAGAGGGTACGATCACTGATTTTTGAACACCTGCCCGCTATGAAGGGCTGTGTGCATGTGGGAGAGATGCCTTCCAACTCGGTGGCACATGCCGAGGAGGTTCTGCGTCAGGCCTTGACAAGTGTGGCCGCTTCCAGGATCTGGTTCAACGTGACGGGCGGGAATCGCCTGATGATGCTGGCAGTTGACTGTCTGGCACGGGCGGACGGGCGGATTCAGTTGATTTACCGTGATCGTGACGAGCAAACACTTGCCTATGTGCATAACTGGCATGAAGCCGGACATTTTCATACCGGGCTGCTCATGCCTCGGGTCGGGGGTGAGCTGGCAGGAGCTGTCAGTCAGCTCCTGAATTGTGGTTTTGCAGATCATGAGAGCTGCTTTGCTGGGGCGGTTGCAATTCAAAGAAAGCCCGATCAGCCGGATTTAGGTGTAGGATATATGGCTGAGACAAGGACAACCTTCGAGCAAACTTGGAGCAGGAGCTGGCGAAGCTTATAAGGTGATAAACGTGGCGTTAAAGGAGGATGAACCGGCGATGGCGACCCAAAAAAGGCAACAGAAGATGCAAAAAGATCAAGCTGGCGACGCTGAAAAGATGGCAAAGACCCCCATTCTGCTGGGCAATACCTTTTCCCTGACTCTGGTGAATAGACCGGTCAGGATAGAGCCGATTGCTTTGGATGACCTGCGGGGGCGGTTGGTGCAGGGAAAAGTTTGCTCTTTCTGGGGACATGCCAACACTTTGGCGGCAGCCAACCAAATTCTCGCACGAGATGTTACTCCCGTAATCGAAAGGCCTGCCTTGGAGCTTAGCAAAGACGGGTTGCCATGTTTGGATGGGGTTGAATTCAGCGAGTGTTACGTTCTGACACCACAATATCGGCCGGGCTTCCGACCGGCAATCGGGGTGGAGGTAACGAGTGCGGACATTGTTGGATGGCAGGCGCTGAAAATAACCTGGCTGGACCTCTGATAACTGTGCGTCATGTCGTTTGATCCGGGACAGAAACTGAATGAGGTGACTGGCAACATTTCGTGTGCCATTTTCGAAGGGCGTATTCATCTGGCGCATCCAATCCGGGTGACTACGCTGATCTCAGCACCGTTGCGCGGGTTGGCAGGCTGGATGTTGTTGCAGTATGAGCCGGAGTTGTTTCGGAACCAGTTCAAACCGGGGCAGGGAGGACATCGGCCGGGGGCATGCCTTTTTCAATTGGCCTCTCGACCGAAAGGGCGACAGCGCCACTTTCGTTTCCGCTGCATTACCTGGGATCGCAATCTGGTGCTTGGTTCGGCTTTACATCGGATTCTTCCGCTGGCAGTCGGACGTCCGTTGGGACGGGGGACGACTTTGATCGATCGTGTTACGGTCGGGGAGGTTCGGCAAGGTACGCTGTTGGAAATGGCTTCCGGCAATCGGATGAAGGGAGAACAGTATCTGGTGCTGGTTACGCCAACTATGCTCAGGGCTGGCGGGGGGCGCTGGCAGGGGCCTGACGGCATGGGGGTGTCGCAACTGACGGCTGCCGCAGTGCAGAGAGTGAACCTTTTGAGCAGAGTTTATGGTGGTGGTCAGGAGCTGGATGCTTTGGAGTGGCAGATGCTGGCATCAGGTGCGACTGTGGATTACAGCAGTTGGCGCTGGCAGAGTTCGCAGCGGTTTTCGCATACTCAGAAAAATGCGATTAAGCTGAGTGGTGTCAGTGGTTTTTGCCGGTTAGGGCAAGTGCCTGAAGCGTTACTGGAGCTTTTCAGCAAAGTTTCGCTTTTGCATATCGGCAAACATACTGCTGACGGGTGTGGCCGGATGGGGCTGGTGTCGGCCTCCCGCGTCAGAATCCGACTGCCTTCAATCAGGCACAAAATAGTTTCTGAATACCGGAATTTATGAATGGTGATCCCTCCCACCGGTTATAACGATATAGTCAGGGGAAGCCTGACAACTACCACCAGCCCATATCGCTGCATCAGCTTTGTTTGGGAGCCCGAGCTCCAGCCCGGGTCAGAGAGGGACGGATCGCCGAGCCATCCGCAGCACACAAGTCGGGAGGGACGACTGTCACGTCGTCCTGGCGAGTCGTTGTTCTCATCGCGTCATTGGTATGGACCGACCCCATGACTCCCGACCCCATGACATCTGGTGTTCGATATGTTGTCGGACCAGTCTGACCCGTCCGACTTGTCTGACAACCTCAGCCATACAACAGCTATACCGCTACACGAGCTTTGTCCACAAGCCCTACGCTCCCGGTGCTGTCTTATCTTCAACTACACTGCATGGCATGGTATCCAGCAATTGGTGGAGACTCGCTGCAGCGGACTGGCTGAGACCCAGCGGGGCTATCAGTGCTTTGGCCTGTGCGATAAGATGCTCAATTTCCCGGGCCAGCCAGTCCAGAACATCGCAGTCTAAAAACAGTCGGTGCACAGTCTGGCTGTTGCCGCCCATCAGGCTGTTGCGTTCGGTGGCGGTGGTGTTTTCCCAGACGTGCAGTAGTGCGGCTGTCACACGCCCCTCACGGATGTCGTCCGGAAGCTCGCCTCCTGTCAGCCAGGCTTGCAGTGGCTTATAGTCGTTGCAGAGCTGGAATGCCAGACCGGCTTCGCCGGCAAAGGCTTGAATGGCTGCCATGCTTGTATCGGCCCGGTCGGCAAAGAGCGCTCCGAGCTGCATCGGCAACTGGAAAGTGTAAAAGGCAGTCTTGAGCCGGTAGGTCTGGTAGAGTTGAGCCATGCTGAGCTGGGCCGGATCAGTGCGGGCGGCGACGATCTCCCTCAGTGCACCACGGGCTGTCATCTGGGCGGCTCCGGCAAGCATGCGGACGGCTGCAGCACCTTTTTCGGCGGCAGCTCCTGTTTGCAGGAGAGCTTCGATGGCCAGGGTATAGAGCAGGTCACCCAGTATCAGGGCTGCATCGTTGCCGGTGAAGGAGCGTGCCGGGGCCGCCGACCAGCGAGCATCCAGCTCACGACCGATGGTGGGGATTCCCCGCCGCGAGGATGCCTTGTCGATCAGATCATCGTGCAGCAGAACAAAGGCGTGTGCCAGCTCGAGTGCCAGAGACACCTGTTGCGTGATTTGTTCCGATTGCATGCCGTAGCCTGCGGCTGTCAGCATGAAAAGTCGGGGCCGCAGACGTTTTCCTCGAGCCAGCAGGGCATGTTCAACTGCACCTTGGATTTCGGGTGAATCCTGAGCGAGATGCTGCCAGATTTCATGCTTGGCCAGATGTCGGCGAATTGTATTCTCTACCAGTGCGCTTGACGAAGACATGGCGCAGATGATAGTTTGTCGCTCTTTCGGAAGCAAGGCAAACCAATACAAGAGGATAAATGGCTGCCAGTGAACATAATGTTGCCATAATCGGCGGAGGTTTTGCGGGGTTACGTGCCGTATCGGCCCTGACAGGCAAGGGTTTTAACATTACCCTTTTTGATCCGCGATGCAAAACCCTGATGCTGCCGGCACTGCCGGATGTGGCGGGGGGCTGGGTGGAGGAGACCTTAACGGCCGCTCCGCTGGCGGATCTGCTCCCGGATGATGCCAAGCACGAATGCAGCCGGGTCGAGGCACTGGATCTGGCGAAGCGGGAGATCACTGTTGCCGGAACCAGGCGAAGTTTTGACGCTGTAATCATTACCGCCGGGGCGCGGGCTTCCGATTGTCCGTTCAATCGCGAAGGTCAGACGGCACATACGGTCGATTCGCTCGAAAGTACACGGAAGTTGCGTGAGGATTTTTTGCAGCATCTGGCAGACTCGCCACAGCCCCATGTAGTGATAGCCGGAGGAGGATACACCGGTTTGGAAACTGCGGCTGTATTGGCTGCACGGGCCGGGGCCCTGGGCAAAGCCTGCCGTGTGACAGTGGTGGAAATGGCACCGCAAATCATGGCTGGCCTGCCTCCCAAACGCAGGGCGATGATCCTGGCCGCTCTGGAACAGGCCGGAGTCGAGATTTTGACCAACTCGCGCATCACTGGCTGGGATGGTGACAGCCTGGAGGTGGAAGGGCAGACCTACAACAATGTGCTCTTCTGCTGGACAGCCGGTTCCGTATTTGCTGATTTGAAGCTGGAGCAGGAAGTCGAGCGTCTGCCGGATGGCCGCATCGTTGCCGAGCCTGATCTTTCCCTGCCGGGTTTTCCCGGTGTGTTTGTGGCAGGCGATGCGGCGGCGGTCATGCACAAGGCCGCACCGCTGCGCAAAGCAGTCAATTTCGCCTGGTACGGCGGTCGGGTTGCTGGTCGGAATGCAGCAGCGTTTTTGCGGGGTCGCCCCACAAAACGCTTCAGACCGCTCGACCTCGGCTGGGCCATACCGTTGCATACGACCGGCATCGGTCAGATCGGGACATCTATCTGGTTTGGCGGAAAGTTTGCGCTGCGGGCACATTACCTGATGTGTGGTCTGCGCAGCCCGCTCTTCGCACAAAAGACTGGTTTTGCCAAAATAGCCCTGCGGCTGTTCGGCAGTAAAGAAAGGAAAACACAATGAAAAAACTGTGCTGGGGAAATACGACTGACAAGAATCTGGGTCCGCTGCTACTGCGCGTTTTTGCAGGTGCGGCTATCATGACCCACGGTGTGCCGAAGCTTTTCGGCGGATTGGAAGATTTTACGGCGTTTGTCACCAGCCAGAATATACCGGCAGCGGGTTTTCTGGCTTTTATGGCGGCATTCACCGAGAGCATCGGCGCACTTTTGCTGCTGTTGGGGCTGGGGACGCGCGTCGTCTCGTTCCTGCTGATCTGCAATATGTCCGTGGCAGCTTTTTTCGTCCATGCCAACGATCCGTTCAAGACCAAGGAACTGGCTTTCGTCTATCTCTTCATCGCTCTGGCATACTTCCTGAAGGGTGCCGGCAAATGGTCACTCGATAGTGTAATCAGCTCGGCTCTGAATCGAAACGACGAATGACTTTCGGCACCTGGTGGCGCTTGTTGCGGGTTTATTCATTTCCCGCCACGATCATACCGGTGATCTGCGCCACTCTTGCTGCCCGTCGTCTGGC
>CAZMGQ010000101.1:0-7341 GCA_964565855.1 uncultured Lentisphaerales bacterium
GAGCTGACGCATAAAATGCCCCGCCTGACTCTGCAACACCTGCGCGGCAGCACCACCCGACCAGCCTTCGCCGCTCGTTTGTCTGGTGACGGAATAGCCACGTTCGGTATTGACCATCGGCATATCCGGCGCACCGTACTGGATCAGCAGATCACGAGTGCGCTTGTGGCCGACGGCATGTTCCTCGGGAGTTTTCACGCCGTAAGGATGCACCGACCAGCCCTTGATGCCCGACTTGAGCACACCGTTCTTGAAGCAGAACTCGGTCCACTGGTAGCTCGGCTCCCAGTAGTTGGAGACCGAACCGGCGACCACGATCACCTCGGGATAGGCCTTGACCATGGCCGGGGCAACCGTGTTGACCAGAGCCGAATATTCGCCGGCAAATTCGGCTGAGTTGTGGGTGCCGTCCTTGCGCCAGAAGGTGCGGACGTTGGGCTCATTCCAGATTTCCCAAATCACCGTCTGGTCTTTGTACTGGACTGCCGCAGCCGCTGCAAAAGCGGCAAATCCCTGACGCCCCTCCTCTGTCTGCACTCCGCCACGGTCGGTTTCATAGAGCCGGTTGCCGCCGAAGAGGCAGCCAACCACCGTCAGCCCCAGTTCCTTGGCACGTGCCATCTGGCGATCATAATCGGCGAAGGTGTACTGACCCTTCTGCTTTTCGACCGAACTCCAGTAAAACCCGCGTCGTATGATACGGAAGCCCATCGCATGGGCTTTTTCGATTGTTTCGATTGTGAAGTCGTTCGTCTTGAGTTGCACTCCCATCGAGTCGGGAAAATGAGTGGGCAGCAGCGGGTTGGCTGTTGCGGCTCCCAGGGCGACCAGCATGGCGCCTGCTGCGAGCTTGGTTGAGTGATTTGATTTACCGGCTGTGTAGTCAATCTGAGACATTATGATGCATCCTTCTATAGACAGTACAATCTGTAACTGTCTGACCCGTACATTGTATTGTTCTTGTAAATAAAAACAAGGTTATTTTAATAAACACTGATATCGTCCGTCAGCGAGATGCAGACAGACCAGGCTGTGGCATGCCAGCCGTTTTCAACGCGGGCAAGAAACCTGTTGCGTCCGCGCTGGAAGCGAACCCTGCGGAAACCTTCGTCGATACTCCAGCTCTTCAGCTCGTTGCTGCTGCCCCAGACGTGCAGATCGTTGAGCCAGAGATCGGAACGATCATCGCTGCCTACAGCAATCCACAAGTCGCACTCCCGATCCACAAAAACTTCCGCATAGGCATACCAGATGCCATATTCCTCGGTGGATTGCGGTATGACGAGGGCACGGTTCTTGGGGTGACGCATTGACGAACGGGCCTGCTCGAACTCCCACTTGACCAGCCTCCCATCCTTGCCGGTATAGGTGGCTTCCAGATCAACGACCGACTCGGGTGCGAACTTGCGCCGCAGATTGACGCGGTTCGGGTTTGGAAACGGCCCGATGACATACCATGAGTTAACATAAACCCACTTGCCCGGCATCCCGTGTACGGGATTATTTTCGTCACCACCGGTGGCGATGATATTGCCCGGCACCAGTTCGGGGAGATCCCGGGTCAGACCGGCCAGACCGGCTGGCAACTGCGACCTTGCCACCGATGTCGCAGACGGATCGCCCATCAGCGGCTCGCCGCCTCCGGCCTGACCGGCAGCCTGATAGTGGGCGGCATCGTCCCCCACAGCCTGGGCCATGATCTGCGACAGGTCGCGCGCCTTTTCCTCGTCGCTTTCGGCAGCGAAGGTATCCAGCGTTTTGGAAATATGGGAAAGATCATACATGCGGCGCAGCCGGTCTTCGGCAGTCGCCCTCTGGCCGTTGCTGAGCATTTCGGGCTGTACGATTTCGATGGCCGCGACCATCAGCATCCTGGTGGTATCGACCATGTTGTCGGCTTCACGGATGGCACTCATCGTTTCGGTTTTCTGCCTGTCAAAGCTTTCCTGCGTTTCCGGTGCCGTCATGATGACATCACTATCCAGCTCTGGACGTACTACTTTCACCACATCAGTGATTTTGGAAGCCTCCTCGAACGACATCCGGCTCATGATGGCCGTTTCAGCCGCCTTGATGTCGCGATACGACTCCGTGATTCTGTCTTCGATCACCTTGGCAGTTTCGTAGGCATCGACCAGGTTCATGGTACCCAGTTGCCGGTACGACAGGGGGTCGGCCTCGAAGCTCTCTTTTGCCAGTTTGACCGGCTCGGGCTGCTCGGCTTTTGCCGCCTCGGCCACCTCCGCCGTTCTCTGCGCCAGTTCCTGCTGGATCTTGATGGAGTCTTCCACCGCCTGACTGATTTCTCCGGGCAATGTCTCCGCAATGTTTTCCATCTCGGCGGCGCGCCTTTTTTCATGCTTGAGCGCCGAGACCATCTTCCCCAGGTTCGTCTGCAGGTTGCGTTGCAGCAGATTGGCCTTCAACTGTGTGTCGCGCAAAACGGCAGTGGCTTCAGCCGTCTTAGGCATGCCAAGAAACTGCGCCTCGACCGTGGCCCTGTCCATCAGGTGCTGGGCGTTGGCCTGGGCCGCATCGACCACCGGAAACTGGCTGCTGACCGGGTCCAGTGCCTCCACGATCCTGCCGGCAGCCTCACTTATATCAGTCTCATCGCCATCAGTCTCCTCCCGGGCAGTTTCATCTTTAAGCAGTTTTATGGTTTCAGCAAGCCCGGAACGGATCTTTTCCTGAGCTGCGATTGTCTCTTCCTGCTCCGCAATGATTTTATCGAACAGCTCGGCAAACGACTCACCGGCAGATCCGCCTTCGATTGCAGCGAAGGCATCGAAGTCGGTCAGGATGTCGTTCTTCATCTTGTCCATGTTGTGGAGGATGATCTGGAGCGAGTTGAGCTGCTCCATGAGCTCGTTCAGACGCACCGTTTGAATCGATGTCGAAAGCTGCCTGATCCGGTCGGCCGTGATGTTGGGGTTGGACTTCTCGACCTTTCTTTCGGGAATGACAATCTCGCGCAGCGGGGTAAAGACTATGAGTGCAATGAAACCACCGAGGTGAAAAACAAAGGAGAGGATCTGCCAGAATGGCATCTGCACATACTGTCGGCGCTCCCTGCGCCTCACATCCTGCGCAAACATTCTTGCGCTTTTCCCATCGTTCTTCGGCATTGTGTCCTCCCCTGCTCCCCCCATGCGGCTTACTTCTTGATATCAACAGCCGTATTGATGCCGATGATCGTCAATCCCTCGCCCTGACAGGCATCGAGCACTTGCACAATCGAGCGGAACGGAGCGTAAATATCGCCGTTGATCCTGATACGGGTATCGGGGTTGTCACGCGCAGCCTCACGCAGACTGGCACGCAGCCCTTCAGAACCGACCGGGATCGAGTTGACGTAGAGATCGCCGAACTCATCCACGGAGATAGTCGTCATCCCCGGTGTGCTCTTGACCTGTACGACCGCATTGGCGGCGGGAAGCTCAATCGGCAGCTCCCGCTCCACCTTTTTCATCTGCGATGAGACCAGAAAGAAGATCAGCAGCATGAAAACACAGTCGATCAGCGAAGTCATCTGAATTTCGATCGGAGCTTCGTCGCTTATTTTTACAGCCATGTCTAAACTCTCTTCTTAAAATCAGTTTTGTGCGCTCGCGGGGATCGGCGTGAGTTCCGCCTTCGCGAGTACCTGTGCAAGCCTGTGACCAACTGCGTCATGAAGCCTTTTTTACGAAAAGGTTGTTCACGAGGTCACTGACTTCTTCTTCCAGCAGCACCGCATAAAGTTCGAGCCGGTTTCGGATTACGTTGTAGATAAACAACGCCGGCATGGCGATGGCCAGACCGGCCACGGTGGTGATCAGGGCCTTGCTGATGTCGTCCGCCAACAGTGCCGGATCACCCATCTCGCCTACCGCCGCCACGGTTGTAAAGGCACCCAGCAATCCCACAATGGTACCGAAAAGCCCCAGCAGCGGAGCCAGCGTGGCAACGATGGAGAGCATCGCCCCCTTACGGTGTTCCAGCCGCAGCTCGCGCGAGGCTTTGTCCTCCGTAAGCACCTTCACCGCCTGAAAGTCCGTCGTATCGCGATGTTCGAGCATCGACTCCACCACCCGCGCCAACATGCTGTTGCTCCTGGAACACTCCTCCCTTATTTCATCAAACTGCCCCTGCTTCCACAGTGCGATGACCCTGGCCGTGAGCCCGGCTGGTACCACACGGTAAATGCGCATGTGGGCGAAACGTTCGAGGGCACAGCCCAACCCGAGAATCGACAGGAGACCCAGAAAAATCATCGTCCGGCCGCCCTGGACAAGCCAGGTGATCCACTGATCGGTAGCTGTCTTGCCGGTCTCCTGCTCCGCCTCGCCGGCATCTGCATCGGCTGCCGCATCTGCATCCGCCACGCCATCTGTCGTCTGATCCGACTCCACAGCCGCTACAGTCTCTTCTGCGGCAGCCGATTCACCCTCCGGCTGTTGGTTCTGGGCAGATACCGATAAAACCAGAATCAGGGCCAAAGCCGTGACGAGTGAAAGTGATACTAGGCGATACATCTTTTATTTACTCCAGATTACGGTTGACGGCGCGACATGTGCCGGCTGGCAACACCAGCTTATTAATGAGGAAGCACCTGCCGTGCCAAGCAATTGGAATACTACCAAAACTGCGGAAGATTTTGCACTACTATGCGCAAGTCCATGCAATTGCGGTTCGTGAGGACACTCACCCTCCAAGAAATATTCACCCAACGGTTGACAATAAAAAATGGAGGGCGAATGTCCCCATGAGCCGTGAGAGTAAAAAAAGTGCATATTTAAGAAAAAGGGAATTGATAACCTTCGCAGTTTTGGAACACTGTTTGAGGTAGCAGTTCTGATAATAGAACAGCTTGCTGTCGACTACACTGCGTTCAACTGTACACAGTACATTTTGCCTTCCTCTGGTGGCTAAGGTAGGGCGTGTTTCTCCGAAACCGCCGGAACAGAAGAGGCCCAGAAACAGCGGATCTAATCGCATTTATTGGCGGCGCGCCCGGAGAGCGTCGCCCTACCCAACGCAGGACGACGTGACAGTCGTCCCTCCCCAGTCGCACATCGGCGGCAAGGGCCTGCCTCCCTCCAGCACCGTCAAAACTGGGACCGCAGGGCTCTGTACCTGCACACCTATACACATTCCTTAGGCTTTCATAAGTGCGGCACTCGTGTATAATACAGTGCATGATCAAGCGTTTTATCTCTCTGTTGTGGCTGCTGCTGCTTGTCGTTTCCATCACGGCCCAGGCGCAACAAAAAGTACAGTCTCTCCGTGTTGCCACCTGGAATGTGGAGAATCTCTTCGATGCCGATGATGACCCGAACAATCCCGGCGACGACGAATATACACCTACCTCATGGCGACGCTGGACCGAGGCGCGCTACCGCCAGAAACTGACCAATGTCGCAGTAGTCGTGAGCGACATGAACCCGGACATCCTCTGTGTCCAGGAGATCGAAAACCGGCGCGTACTCGAAGACCTGGCCAAGCTCGTCGGCGAACTGAAGCCCGGCCTGAACCTGGGCAATATCGCCCACAAGGACAGCAGCGACTTCCGTGGCATCGATGTCGGATTGCTAACCCGCTTCCCTGTCAAAGACTTCAAACTGCGTGAAGATCTCGTCCGTCTGCGGGGCGCACTCGTCGTCACGATGGATGTCGATGGAACCGATGTCACAGTTATTACCTGCCACTGGAAATCCTGGCTGGGAGAAGCAGAGGCCAACATCGTCACCCGACTGCGCGAAGCACTGGTGGTACGTTCCGAGGTTGATGCGCTGCGCGAGGTCGATCCAGAGGCGACAATTATCGTGGCGGGCGACTTCAACGACAATTTCGACGGCCACTCCCTCCAACAGGGGCTGGCGGCCTATGCCGACCGTGATCTGGTGCTGGCCGATGCCAGCGGCCGCCTGCTCTACAACGTGCTCGGCGATGTGTCCGAGGCCGACCGGGGATCCTATTACTATGCCCGCCGCAAAGTCTGGAACACCTTCGATTCGCTGATTATCATGCCCGGTATGTTGCAGCCTCCGGTGGAAGCCGGACCGGCCTGGCGTCTATCGCCCCGCGATAGCGGAAGCGTCACGGTTTTCAAACCGGAATATATGTGCGAAAAAGACGGACGGCCCAAACCCTTCCGTCGCGTACGCCTCAAGGATGGTACCGATTCCTATGCCCAGGGCTACTCCGACCATTTCCCCATCATGATCGACCTCATCCGTGCCAACTATAATCCGTGATTTCAAAATGTTGAACATTGTATAACAGGCATTCCTGCCTGTTCCTGGAGTACGGCAAACCACATTGTGACTTGTCAAAGCAAATACCCCTATTTTCATCTTGAACCAACGTTGCAGATGTGGTGAGATGTATCCACCTGCAATTTGCTTTTACATTGATTTTAGCAGGAGCGGAGAGAGCGTGAAAAAAAAGCGACCCAATGACGCCTTAAAGCGGTGCGTAGCACTGGGTGGCGTCGTTGTACTGCTGGCGTTGCTGCTCCCGGCGGGTGCTGCCAGGGCGCAGGAGACAGGCTCCGGGACGACAAACATTGCGCCGCCGCTTTTCAAGCTCAGCATTGCCTTGCAATGGCTGCCGCAAAGCCAATTTGCCGGCTTCTATATGGCTCGCGACCGGGGATTCTACCGTGAGGCGGGGCTGGAGGTCGCCCTCATCCATACCGGCCCCGGCCCTTCACCACTCGATTTCATGGAGCGTGACGCTGCCGACTTTGCCACCCTCTTTCTGGCCGATGCCATTGTCTCCGCCGATAAATATGGTCTGGTCAATGTGGCACAGTTGTCGCAGCACTCAACCCTGATGCTGGTCGGCTTTAAGGATATGGGTATTCTTATACCGGCCGACCTCAATGGCCGGGCGGTCAGTTACTGGCAGAGCGCCTTCTCCGCCGCCTTTGAATCTTTTTTCCGGCAACAGGGCATTACGCCTGTCGCTGTTCCGCAACACTATTCCGTCAATCTCTTTCTGCGTCGTGGCGTCGCCGCCTGCGCCGTGATGGAGTATAATGAATACCACCGCATCTTTCAGGCCGGCGTCGACTTTGATGAGCTCACCCTCTTCCGCATGAGGGACTTTGGTCTCGGCTTTCCCGAAGACGGTCTCTACACCACCACCTCATTCATACAGCAGCATCCTAAAGAGTGCCGCCTCCTGCGAGAGGCCACCATGGCCGGCTGGGAGTATGCTCGTACACATCGGGAGGAGGTTGTCGAGGCCGTCTTGCGTGAGTCGCACCAGGCCGATGTACCGGCCAATCGACCGCATCTCCGCTGGATGCTCGACCACCTGCTGCTCTCCATCTTCCCCGCTGATGAAACGAGG
>CAZMGQ010000102.1:0-7337 GCA_964565855.1 uncultured Lentisphaerales bacterium
AGTTCACGCTCGATCTCGCAGACATGCTGATGCCCTGCCAGCCGGTAGGCATTCATCATTTCGTAACGGGCCGGAAAGTGGAAAGCCGCATTGAGCTTTTTACCGGCACCCGAGACACCAGTTTTGCTGTCGCAGATCAGGCTACCCGGACGGACCAGCGCATTTTTCACGGCCGGAGCCAGGCCCAGGGTGCAGCCGACGGCAAAGCAGCCCGGGTTGCCCACGAGCCGCCGGTCGGCGGTGAATTTATCACGATGCAACTCGGCAATTCCATAGACTGATTCGGCCAGCAGATCGGGGGAGGCATGTGTCGTATCGCGGCCGATGCGCCGTGCATATTCGGCATAGTCTTCCGTATTGTCGAACCGGAAGTCGCCACTGTAGTCGATCACCTTGGCGCCGCGCTCGAGCTCGATGCGGGCACTCTTCATACCGACGCCATCGGGCGTGGAAAGAAAGACCACGTCTACCGGTTCGTTGGCGGCCGGATCGTCGGGTGAGAGCACAACCTTGTCGCAGAAACCACGCAGGTGCGGATAAAGCTCGCTCAGGGGACGGCCGACGCTTTCGAGCGCCACCAGCGTTTCGAGCGACACTCCGGGATGTTGCAACAGCAGTTCGACCATGCCGATGCCGCCATACCCGCTGGCTCCGATAATTTTGGCTTTAATCATTAGTATCCTCGTTCCAGAAACACCACACACACTATGACCCCACGAGCCCCGTAATGTCAAGTTTCACCCAAGCCGCACGAGGCTTTTCAGCTTTCATAATCTTGCAATATTGTTGCCGGATTACGGAAGATTACAAAACCATTCAATTTCCCCAGTTTCATGCCACTTTCACCATGATCTATTCGGGACCACCGTAATCTTGCAATATTTTTGCCAGATTACGGCTGTGGCAGAGTCCTGACACTGCCACAGGCTGACACTTCAATTCTTTCTCTTCGACCACCTGACTGTCCTCAACTTCATCCAAGTTTTACATAAATCGTTCAGAAAACTGTAATCTTGCAATATCTTTACCAGATTATGGGTGACCTCAGCTTTGCTCGATTTATTCTGTACCACAACCACTTTTCCCATGGTCTGTAAGGGAACATAATAATCTTGCAATGCCTTTGCCAGATTACGGCTGTGGCAGTGTCAGGACTCTGCCACAGATCCATACTGCAAATCCTTACATTCGGTCTCCAAGCTGCCCTTCTGCTCAGCAACAGTTCCGCATAAACTCTCTCAAAACTGTAATCTTGAAGCTTCTTTTACAAATTACAGACATCACGCTTTTCGACTTTACTATCTACTTCACAACCACTCAGGGCAGTTTTAGCCGATATCGCTGTAATCTTGCAATAAGTTTCCAGATTACTACTTGAACTTTTGTTCTGATTGGAGTAATCTGCTGTTTGTCCGTGGATGAGTGGAAACTTTGTGGAAACTCGACAGATTAAGTGTAATCTCGCGTGGAGGTTGGACATGAAGCATTATTATTCTCGGAGAATTTCATCGAACTGGGCTCTTTCGGTGGAGCTTTACAAGCTGTTCGGCTATATGGCGACGGGGATTGCAGTGGAAGCGGCGGGAGCTGTCGGCAGTGTGGGCAAGGCCGCTGCCCAGAGCTTCAAGCAATGGAAGAATTACCGGCCGCCACGCTATCATCTGCTGCCCTGTCCCACCCCCAAAGAAGTCCTGACCCAATGGCACAAAGTAAGAGGACAGAGAAGTCCGCTCGAAGCCCTCAAGTTCGGTGCCATGCTGCTCAATATCACCCAGTATGTGGATGCCTCCCCGATCTACAATAGTCACGGACGTATTGTGGCCCGCAATCCCGGTGTCAAGGGCTGGCTGCGAGAGCATTGCGAAGAAATAAGTTACGTCACAGCAATGAGTTATCGCAAATTTGCCGAGATTGTAGCCCAAGTCATTCAGTTGCCCGAGTACCTGCCGCTGGAATGGGTGCTGCCCGGCACGGAAGCACTCGACAAAACACGCGATCTCAATCCAGAAAAACAGCGCTTCTTCAAACTCAAAGAACGTGAGATGTTGAGCCAGATTGCCACCTGCCGCCAACGCCTTGCAAAGTTGTTTGAAGATGCCCGCAGCGTTAACGAGGTCTATGGCCGCATTGACCTCCTGACCGGCAGTCAGCGGCAGCGTGTTTCAGATAGAAAAAAACCAGCCGCCACGCCTGAAAATCTGAGCTTTATGTTTTCACAAATACTTGAGGTGGCGCAGGAGCTGACTGCTCAGGGAAATGAAAAATTCAAGGAGGAGCTTGCAAAACAATTGCAGGATTTCGGAGAGCAACTACAAAATCTTTCCGCCTGAAAAGCAAGATTTGAGCTTTGGTTTAAAAGTTCTGTATTACTCCTGATTTGAACCAAAACACAAAGTCAGGCAGCTCTGCTGTCCAAAATAGCACAATTTGACAACCTGCTTGTCAGATTTCAGTGTAAAAACATAGGGGTGGGGTAAAGACCATCTGTAATCTTGAAAAGATATTTCCAGATTACCGTGATGGAGTGGGTGCAGGGGATGTAATCTTGAAAAATGATGGGCTGATTACAGTCGTCGTCATGATTGTTCGGAATAATTGGCCGTAATCTTGCAAAAGTATTACCAGATTATAGTAAAATTGGGTTTGTAGTCTGGTAAAAAATTGCCGGATTATAGTGGTTGCCAGTCCGAGCTTGATGAATAGGCTGTAATCTTGCAAAGGTATTTCCAGATTACGGTGTGGGGGCAAGGAGTGTGGTGGGATTATGTTTGGTGGTGGGTTGGGGATTGAGAAACCTGGGATATTGTTCAGGTTTTCTGGTCGTGCCAGCGATCAATTGTTCAGGTTGTGCGCGTTTGGATGTTGTTCAGGTTTGCTGGTCGCGGGTGGTGATCCAGTTGATCAGGTTGTGGCGGGTTTGGAAGTGGGTGAGGCCGTCGGCGGCGTCGGGGGCAGTTTTTTTGCCGCCGAACATTTTGCTGCCGTGTCGTTGCAGCAGATCATGGGCACGTACCAGGTAGCCGCCGGCGAGGCCCAGTCGGCGGACTGCCCGGGGATGCAAGCGCCGGATGTCGCCGGATGGGAGCCAAAGGCGTGACCAGCCGCGGCGCAGGCGTTCACGTGGTGTGCCACGGACTGATTTGAGCAGGTCGAGGCTGGCATCCATACTGGCACGGGTGAGTTGCAACAGTGATGTCACAGCCGTCTGACGTGCCTCCCGCTCCGCTTTGGCCGGTGCCAGGAGGCTGGCCAGGGGCTCAAAAGGAGCGGAGCCAAAGAGATCAGACGCTACCTGGATGACAAAAGGACAACCAAACGGAATGCCCCAAGCCTGAGTTTCGGCCTGCAGACGCTGTAGATCGAGACTGGGGCCGAATTGTTTGACGAGGAGAGCAAGGTCGAGCAAAGCTTTGAGGGGGACTGCCCATTCGTGGTGCAGGATATGTTCGGTGAGGTAGGTCAACTCACGTTCGAGCGGAAAGACGGCGACCGGCTGATCGTAAAGCGTGGTTTCGATCAGATTGCTCCAGATATGGTCGGCAGCTTCGGGACTGGCGGCTGCAGGGCCGGTTCCTTCACGCCAGAGACTCCAGTGCAGTTCGAGAGGCAGTGGTGCACCTTCTTTGAGGAAAAGCTGGTCTTTGGCACCGGTCTGGTCGGGGGCGAAATCGTGACTTGTGTAGCCGAGTTCCCAGAGTATGGTCCGGGCGGTGGCAAGGTCGGACTCTGCCACGAGCAGATCGATATCGTTCATGTCGCGGCAGGCGGCATCGGGGAAGATCCGGTCGGCAAGCCAGATGCCTTTGAGGGGTACTGTCCGGACTCTGCCACGAGCCAGGGCGGCGAGCAGTTCGGAGGTTTGGCCGACGATACGTTGCTGCCGGGCCACAGTGGTAAAAAAAGTGCTCCGCAGACGGGTGAAATCGGCGGCGGGGGGGCGGCAGGGCTCCGGCCATTGGGTGAGGTGAAAGTAGAGGAAGCCAGTCAACATGTGCTGGTGGGTCAGCCGCAGGACGGTCTGCCAGTCGGCGGGTGGAGCGGCAGGAGGTTGACCTTCTACGGCGGCGCGCAGCAGTGTCAGAAAGTCTGACTCATCCGCCGACAGGCCGGGAATTGTGGCGGGCCAATCAGAACTCATCGGGTGCCCCCGTGTCGTCGGTAAAGAGACCGGCAAATTCGCCGCCCTGCTGCAGGAGCTGGTCGACGGGGCCCTGTTCGACGATGTGGCCTGAGCGTAGGACGATTGCCTGTTCGGCCCAGGTGACGAGGTTGAGGCGGTGGCTGGCGACAAGTGCCATACGGCCGTGGGCGGCCTGTTGCATTTCGCGGATAAAGGCACGGCGCGAGCGGGCATCGAGGGCACTGGTGGGTTCATCGAGCACGAGGAGATCGGTCTCGCGCAGCAGGGCCCGGGCGAGGGCGATGCGTTGCCATTGGCCGGCACTGGGTTCGATGCCGTTGGGGTGGAGCCAGCGTCCGAGCGGAGTATCCAGTCCCTCAGGCCACCGGGCGAGGGTATCCTGCAATCCGGCGCGTGAGGCGGCGCGGTTGATTGCTGGATCGGTGGCGGGGATCTGAGGATCACCGAGCCAGATATTTTCGGCGACGGTGAACTGGTAGCGGCCGAAGTCCTGGAAAGTGAGGCCGATGCGGCGGCGCCAGGCGGCGAGATTGAGCTGACGCAGATCAATGCCGTCGGCCAAGATGCGGCCTGAGGTAGGATCGTAGAGGCGGGCCAGCAGTTTGATGATGGTCGATTTACCGGCACCGTTGGCTCCGACCAGTGCGAGGCGGCTGCCCGGACGCAGGTGAAAAGAGATGTTGTGCAGCACCGGCTGCGAGGTACCGGGGTAGGTGAAGGAGACATTCTCGAAGACGATGCCCTGATTCAGGCGGGCAGGGAGCGGGACGGGAGCATCGAGGGCTTTGATTGTGGGCTCGATCGCCATCAGTTCTTCGAAAGTGCGGAAAAAGAGGGCCGACTGGTATAGTTCGGCGATTGAGCCGGCCAGATTACCGATCATCGACTGGCCGCGCTGCATGGCCTGGACGGCCATGACGATACCGCCGAGTGTGAGGACTCCGGCCACGAGGCGACCGGTGAGCCAGAGCATCAGTCCGGCCAGAAAGCAGAGCATCAGAGCCTGGACCGCCAGTTCGCGGGAGAGCAGGTAGCGGCGCCAGCCGAGGCGGGCCTCGCGCAGGCGGAGGCGGACATCGGCAAAACGTTGGCGGCAGAAAGCTCCGTGGCCGTAGAGTCGCATTTCGCGGGCGTAATTGCCAGCGGTGAGCAACTGGTGAAAATATGAGGCTTCGCGATTGAGCGGAGCCAGTTCGCTGCGCCAGACGAAGAGGCGGCGGCCACGGTGGAGTCGCATGGCCAGGAGTGGGATGCCGCTGATGGCGAGAACGAGCGGGACGACCGGGTGGACACTGATGAGCAGCCCGATGATGCCGAGCAGTCCGATCGCGGCGTGCAAGAGTTGAAAAAGGCTGCCCAGGGCATGCAGCGGCTGAGTCAGGGCCTGAGTCTGAACCAGGTGGAGGCGATCCTGGGCGGAGGAGTTTTCGAAAAAGGCCAGATCGACCTCCTGGAGTTTGTCGTGCAACCTGGCATGGACGAGGTCGCTGACAGCCATGCCATGTTGTTCGGCGAACCAGGCGTCGAGAGCGCGGAGACAGGCTTGCAGGGCGAGGGCGGCGGCACCGATCACGAGCCAGGTGATCATATCGCGGGCGGCGGGAGTTTCGAGCAATTGGCGGAGGCTGGTGGCAGAGTCCGGACTCTGCCCCGCGATCCCGGCGGCGGCATCGACGGCCCGTTTGAGAGCCAGCAGAGTGACCAGGGGCAGGAGTGCCTGGGCGGCGGCCAGCAGAAGCTGCGCCAGTGCCAGTGAGGGCCCACTTTGCCAGACCAGGCGGAGGGAGTGGCCGAGGGTTTGGCGCAGTTGGTGCAGTTTTTTGCGTTTCATGCCGGAAAGGTTGGCTTAGGCGAGATCACGGCGCAAGAACGGGACTATATCCGGTTCGGGCCGGAACTCGAGCAGTTTGCAGGGGACATTGCGGACGAGGGAGTCGAGAGTAGCCAGAAAGGGGTCGAGCAGGGCGGGGGACTGCCAGGGGATGGCGATCAGGGGGATCAGGCGTCGGACGGCCTCGGCCGGGAGGAGGGTGGTGAGGCGATTCTCACGACCATGGGCGAGGAGGTAGATGCGGCGCAGCGGCGCCTGTGAGTTGGCGGCCAGACCGGCCGAGCTGGGCCAGGGGGAACCACAGGCCAGAAAGTTGTCGCTGTCGGGGGAGGTGCGGCGCAGGATGGCCCGTTCGTCGGTCAGGACAGGGATACCGGCATCATTCAGCAGTCGCGAGATGGTGCTTTTGCCGACACCTGAGAGGCCGGTGCAGATAATGCCGTGACCATCGAGGTCGGCGGCGGCACCGTGGAAAGGAAAACCGCCGATGGTGCGCAGGCGCATGGCCATATAGACCAGGCCGAGGCCGGTGGACCAGGCTTCGTGGTATGAGCCGTAACGTTCGGCAAAAAGCTGGCTGCTCCAAGTAGTTTCGACTTGTGAAAAATCGCGATTGCCGCGCATGTGCCACCAGACATCGCCGTCTGGGCTGCGCCGGAAGACTTCGCAGGCACCATCAGAAAAGCTGAACGACCAGGGGTTGGCGGAGTTGCGTGGAGTGCGGCGCAATTTTTCGCTGGCACCTGCAACAGCAATATCACATTGAAAATCGGAGGACAGGGCGGGACTTAGAAAATCTGTAAAATAAGGTAAAAAATGCCCTGTGCCCAGGTTGCCCGACATCTGGAAGCGTATTCCGGCAATCGTTACGAGAGTCCGTACGCTGTGGGGCCGGACCATTTTTATTCGATGATGGAAGTACCGAACGGACGTGGAGTGTAGGGGGCGTCATCAGCCCGGGGTTGACGCTTGCGCTGTTCGCCCCAGGAAGTGCCGACGTAGTTGCCGCCACTGTCCAGTGATTCACGTCTTACGGAAGGGGATTCGTAGGTTCCCCAGCTCGTACCACCAGTGTTCATTTCACTCATTTTTCACCTCATAGTTCCAAGTTCGGAAGAAAAACTCTTCCCGGATCATACCGCCGGATCATCAGCGGTTCAGGCAGCCAGCTTCAGCATTCTTCAGCCAGCTCAAGTTGTGTCATGTCATCCAGAAACTGCTTCACATCCCTCCGAATCAATTCAACGGGCTCGGAATCATAGCGTTTTCCGAGAGTGTTGACAAGTTCAGAAAAGCTGCATGGTTGAGAGGGGTGTGTGTCAAAAAAGTGACATTGCTTAAGCAGCGTCATTCGTTTTTCTTTTC
>CAZMGQ010000103.1:0-7336 GCA_964565855.1 uncultured Lentisphaerales bacterium
TTCCGGAAAATATAGAAAAATGCCGCCGAGGTCAGGAAGTCTGAATCTGGCAATAGCTTTTCCAGATTACAGAAAACAAGCTCTTTGCGTGACATAACGCACGAACCATCTCTCCACCCCCTGGACTTTTCATTGTAATCCGGAAATTCTTTTGCGAGATTACGGCCATTCAATTCGCCCACATGCCTCTACAGTAATCTCGTGCCTACTCTTGCGGGATTACTATCAAATATCCCGTATCACCATGTCACGCATTGTAATCTCGCGTCAGGACTACAAGATTATATCAACCTCAAGAGAGCGCCACCCGGTATCCAGCTCCATTCACAACCTCACTTTTAGGAAATCACACCGTAATCTGGCGATA
The DNA here is from genome assembly GCA_964565855.1 of uncultured Lentisphaerales bacterium. Classification (GTDB taxonomy): domain Bacteria; phylum Verrucomicrobiota; class Kiritimatiellia; order RFP12; family JAZUKQ01; genus CAZMGQ01. The sequence continues at coordinate 368 of CAZMGQ010000103.1, forward strand.
CTTTTTCCAGATTACAGAAAACAAGCTCTTTGCGTGACATAGCGCACGAACCATCTCTCCATCTCCTGGGTCTTTCATTGTAATCTGGAAATTCTTTTGCGAGATTATAGCCATTCAACCCGCTCACATGCTTCTACAGTAATCTCGTGCCACTCTTGCGGGATTACTATCAAATATCCCGTATCACCATGTCACGCATTGTAATCTCGCGTCAGGACTACAAGATTATATCAACCTCAAGAGAGCGCCACCCGGTATCCAGCTCCATTCACAACCTCACTTTTAGGAAATCACACCGTAATCTGGCGATACTTTTTCCAGATTACAGAAAACAAGCTCTTTGCGTGACATAGCGCACGAACCATCTCTCCATCTCCTGGATCTTTCAGTGTAATCTGGCAATATTTTTACGAGATTACAGTATCACCACAGCAAAATATGATGCAGTTCTAACCTGTGGCAGAGTCCTGACTCTGCCGCCACTGTAATCCGGCGATATTTTGCGAGATTATAGCCAGATTAAATAACCTGCCAGGTGATTACGTTGTGATCTGGCGGTGTTTCGCTGAAACTTGGCAAGTTTGGCTTACTTTGGCATAGCGGCATTGTCCGATGTTGAAATATATCGTTTCGATATCGGACAAACTACGAAAACGATGGTGAGCTGAAATCCCGAGTTTTCAAGCAGACAGGTTTTGCAGTTGCTCGCCGAAATCTCGCAACTGTTTTGCAAGCTCCTCTTTGAACTCTTTATTTCCCTGGCTGCCCAGTTCCTGTGCCATCTCAAGCATTTGGGTGAACATGAAACTCAGGTTTTCAGGGGTGGCGGCTGGCTTTTTGTGGGTTGAAATACGCTGACGCTGACTGCCGGTCAGGAGGTCGATCCGACCATATATCTCGTTGATGCTACGGGCATCTTCAAAAAGCTTTTCCAGGCGCTGGCGGCAGGTCGCAATCAGGCTCAACATCTCACGCTCCTTGAGTTTGAAGAAGCGTTGTTTTTCAGGATTGAGGTCGCGTGTTTTGTCGAGCGCTTCCGTACCGGGTAATACCCATTCCAACGGCAGATACTCGGGCAACTGAATGACTCCGGCTACGATCTCGGCAAACTTGCGATAACTCATTGCTGTGACGTAGTTTATTTCTTCACAATAATGGCGCAGCCAGCCCTTGACGCCGGGATTGCGAGCTACAATGCGTCCGTGACTGCTGTAGATCGGGGAGGCATCCACATACTGGGTGATGTTGAGCAACATGGCTCCGAACTTCAGAGCTTCGAGTGGATTGCGCTGTCCCCTGACTTTATGCCATTGAGCCAGGACCTCTTTGGGGGTGGGGCAGGGCAGCAGATGATAGCGTGGCGGCCGGTAATTCTTCCATTGCTTGAAGCTCCGGGCGGCGGCTTTGCCCGCACTGCCGACAGCTCCCGCCGTCTCCACGGCGATTCCCTTCGCCAGATAGCCGAATAGCTTGTAAAGCTCGACCGAAAGAGCCCAGTTCGATGAAATTCTCCGAGAATAATAATGTTTCATGCCCAATCTCCACGCGAGATTTCACTGAATTCGTCAGGATTCCACAAAGCTTCCACTCATCCACGGACAAAAACGAGGTTATCTGAATCAGATCAAAAGATCAAGGCCCTAATCTGGCAAATGTTTTGCGAGATTACGGTCTTTTGAATTAAATCATAATCAAACAGCTTTGTAAACGGGATAGGTTATGGAGTCAGTGAAGTGTGTCGGGTGCGGAGTAATGTTACATTTCCACCGGGTTGAATGAGATTTTTGTCTTCTTCAATCAAAATTCAAATAAATCATTTCCTCCCGTCTTGATCTTCTTTCTTTATTTTCTTGTTGCAGCAGAGTGGCAAACGGGCAAGCCAGCATACCGCTGGAGTTGGAAGGATAAGACATATTTCCGCAACCGGTTTCACGTAGAGACTGTCCAGGAGTGGCACCGGGAGAATCCCGGTTACTGGAAGCGCAAGTCCACTCAGCAATTACCTGCACTCAGCAATTACCTGAAACCGCAACTCCCCGTTGCAGACGAACCAGGCTATCTCCCGATGGACAAGTGCGGGGCAGAACTGTACCTGACCATCGGTCACGTACGTCCCATTTGTCCCATATATCTAACGCAAGTACTGCGCCGCTACGTGCCGCGGGCTTCCTCGTACTCGCTCACCAGGCTGGCCATCAGGTCCTTGACCGATATGATTTCGGTCGCCCGGGGAGCATTTTCACCGGCAAAGGCAAAGCCTCCGCGCATACGGCCCTGCTTGGCGTTGGAGAGCGCCATGGCAATACAGTAAGGCGCCTCCTGCATTTTGCAGGTGGTAATACAGTGGTAAATACAGCGGAAAGGCTTGCGACGGCCTGCGGCCACTTCTTCGATAAAGTGATTTTTGATTGCCCGCCCCGGCAGGCCGACCGGACTTTGGATGATTTCCAGATCGTCCGGCCCTGCGTCGATGTAAGACTGCTTGAAGGCCTCGTCGGCATCACATTCATGCGTCGTCACAAAACGAGTCGCCATCTGTACCCCGGCCGCCCCCTGATCCATGATCGCGGCAATATCGCCCCCGGTATAGATGCCGCCGGCGGCAATCACCGGTATCGTCACCCCGTGCTTGAGGCGCGCCGCCTCAGTCTGTTCCAGCACCTGCGGCAGCAGGCTTTCGAGCGAGTAGGCAGGGTCATCGAGCTGTTCTCTGGTAAACCCCAGATGCCCGCCGGCCTTGGGTCCTTCGATCACGATGGCATCCGGCGGACGTTTGTAGCTGCTGATCCACTTGCGAATCAGCAAACCCGCCGCCCGCGCCGACGAAACGATCGGGACCAGTTTTGTTTTGGCCTTGTCCGGCACCAGCGAAGGCAGCGAAAGAGGCAGCCCCGCCCCGGAAAAAATAACGTCGATCTGTTCTTCGACGGCCGCCGCCACCATCTTGGCATAATCTGTCAGGACGCCCATGATGTTGACGCCCAGAATGCCCTCGGCAGCTAACTCACGCGCCCTGCGGATTTCATCACGCATGGCCCGTATATTGACAGCAAGGAAGTCTTTGACAGCGTCCGGCTCGTGAATTCCCACGCCCGCCGTAGCAATTACGCCGACCCCGCCCTCGCTGGCGACTGCACCAGCCAGCCCGGAAAGTGAAATGCCAACTCCCATTCCACCCTGTATAATCGGCAATCGTGAGACGAGGTCGCCTATTCTTAGTTCAGTCAAAATTCACCTGATCACTTTCCGCTGTAAAGGGGATTTCCCCAAAACACAATGGGCAGCACTATACCATTCGAGCTGTTTGAAGCCAAGTATAGAATTGACTCTATAAAATTGCATGAGATTCATAAAAACACGGCTTCAACCGCCAGTCAACTTCATGGAGAGTGAGTGTCCCCGCGTGTCGCGCCGTAGCCTCTCTGGCGAAAGCGGGCGAATCGCAATCACATCAGCTCACATTCCGTAAAGCTGCCGCGCAAACTCCACATAACGTTCCCAGTCGTAGCGCAGCACGGCATGGCGTCCACTGCGCCGGTGGTATCCCAGCCGCGCCGTCGCCACCGGCTGATCCGTGGCGGGCGGCTCGCTCACGGGAAACCCGCCCTGCCCCAGCAGCTCGTAAGCCGCCGCAGCATGGTACAGCGAGAGAAACTCACCCTTCGGATCGGCCCAGAGGTCACGCTCGGCACTGGCAACGTAGAGTGCACGGGGCGCCACAGCCGCCAGCAGCATGTGCTGATCGAGCGGCAGATCCGCCTCACGGTTTACGTATCGCTTGAAGTTTTCGCAGAACCAGTGCGGAAAATGTTGTGTAATGGTCTCAATCGTCTCGCCATAACAGCGTTTGGAGAGAGATGCCCCGCCACAACCGGAGTTGTTGGAGATCACCAGCGCAAACCGCTCATCCAGTGCCCCGGCCAGCAGTGCGGTCTTGCCGAGCCGCGAATGTCCCATCACACCCACTCTCGCCCGGTCGATAGCCTCTTCTGTCTCCAGATAGTCCATCATGCGCCGCAGCCCCCAGGCCCAGGCCGCAATCGTACCCCAGGCATTGTCGGCCCGCGGGCCATCGACCGGATAGAGGGAGTGTGCTCCGTTTTCGAAGCCGTCGTCAAAATCGGGATCGATATCTCCATGACAGGCCGTCGCCAGCGCAAACCCCTGATCGATCAGGTACTCCACCTGCCACGCTTCGCTGTTCAGCCCGCGCCCCTCGGCTCCCGCCCGATTCTCGGCAACAATGCGCTCTCTGGAGTTGCGGATCCAGCAGGTTGCCAGATGCACTGCCGGATCATCGCTGACGGCATGGTTGCCGCCAAAATTCAGCCCCAGAAAAGCCGGCACCGGCCCCTTCGCCTCCGCCGGTACATATAGCAGCAGGTCAATCGAGGGACCTTCGGGCTCGCGGTTGAACCAGATCCGCACCTGCTTGCGGTGGGCCTTGCCGCCAAAAGCCGGGCCGCTTTCAGTCTCCACAAAGCGCATAAAAGGCTTTTCGACCGGCATATAGCCATAGACCTGATCCTGCAGAAGCTCCAGTAACTCGGCCCGACGGCGCGGCCAGTCCTGCGGTCCGGCCACGGGCGAACCATCCGCAAACTTCAGCAGATCGGGCAGCTCATACGCTGGCACCCTGGCTTCATCATAGTTGGCTGGCAGAGGGGGAACGTCGCCTGGCGCAGGCTTGATAATTGTCATGGCTAACAGTACCTGTAGAAAAAGGTTGATGCGTTTCAATTGGAACTCACGTCGAGATAACATATCGCTACGAAATCTCACCAGAACAGTTGCCGCCCATCATACCCGATGCTGCTCAAAATCACGACTCATTTTCCCTCTTCTGCGAGAGTTGCCGCTTTGGTTTTTCTGAAACATGCACTTTCCTTTGCACTGACAGCGCAAGAGCCTGCCGCCCTCCATTTTTAAATATCACCCTCAGGTGAATATTTTTAAACCGTAATCTTGCAATGTCTTTTCAAGATTACAGTCAAATCTCCTGCAACTTGAGGTTGTTGGTCTCGTTCTTGCTTCCATGGGGGCGGTTTGTTATTCTAAGCGTGATAGAGGAGTGTTTTCATGCGCCCAAAAAAACAGGGTCTGATCAAACTGGTGATTGTCGGAGTTTTCGTGGCAGTCGCGGGCTTTATGGCTGGTTGCAGCCGGCCGGGCAGGACTGTCAGCGAGAGTCCCCTTAATATTGTGTTGATAACGCTCGACCAGGTGCGTGCCGACCGGTTGGGGCAGATGATCGGAGCCACCAACTCCCTCACCCCGGCGATGGCGGAACTGGCCAAAAGCGGGATTGTCTTTGAGGACATGCAGGCGGTGGCGCCACTGACTGTAACGGCACATGCCTCGATCCTGACCGGGCTCGAACCGCCGGAACATGGCTTGCAGCTCGGCGATCGTGGACGCCTGCCGGACGGCAATTCGCTGGCGATGAGACTGCGGGCGGCCGGCTATCAGACGGGGGCTTTTGTCGCCAACGACCAGTTGACAGGCAAGCAGGGGTTCGACGCCGGGTTTGAGCTGTTTGATGCGGCTGCCGGCAGCACCTCACGTCTGGCCCGGGCAGGCACGCACTTGCAGCCGCGGGCGACGCCGCAGCGTCCGGGCAGCGGCCTGCGCCGGGGGCAGGAGGTAACCGATGCCGCCCTCGACTGGCTCTACGAGCGGATCGGTGTACCGGCCGACAAACGCCCCTCCGCAGGTGGCCAGTCACCGGCGGACAAAGAGGCGGACCGGAAACCGGCCGCAGACTTGGCTGCCTATCCGAAAGCGCCGCTCAAAAAGCCTTTCTTTCTCTGGCTGCAATTGTCCGACATCGGCTTTCGCGACAGTGCCGCCAGGGTGCAGGTACGTGGCCGGGCACTCGACAGCTACGACACCGAACTGGCCTATATGGATACCCAGATCGGACGCATCATCAATCTGCTCGACCAGACCGGACTGCGCGACCGGACCCTGATTGTGCTGGCGGGAGCGCATGGCATCGAACTCGGCGAAGGCGCCGGTGCCGACGCCGGCCTGACGACCGACGACAACACCCTCCATGTGCCGGCGATTTTCAACCTGCGGCAACTCGCGGCTTCGGGCACCAGAATCGACACGATCGCCAGTCAGAGCAGCCTGGCCCCGACCATGCTGGAGCTGACCGGCCACCAGTCCGCCGGCACCGCCACACACACTGCCCAGCGCAGCCTCGCGTCGCTGTTGTTGCAGAAAAACCCGCCCGAGACGGGTGGCACAGCGCAGCCGGTGGTTTATTATGAAAGCCTCTGGCCGGCCCATGCCTACGGTTTGCCGATCCGTCAGGGCTGGACCAGCCGTCACTACCGTTATCAGCGTGGCGGCAGGGTCGTTGCGCGCAGAGCTGCGGCAAGTGACGAAGCCGACAGTCCGATGCGCGACAATTCAGGAGAGATGCCGGATGCCCGGCCGACTGTGGAAGAAGCCGAAAACATTCTGACAGCACTGGAAGACAGCTTTGCCGCCGGGCCTGCACGGGTCAACAACTCACCGTTGCCGCAGGCGACCTTCACGCTGCCGGAAGACTGGGACAGGGATGAGTTTGTGGCACTCTGGCAGAGTGTGGCACAGCGTCTGCAACAGCCGGGAATGCGGGACGAGGCTTTGCTGGCCGATTGTCAGCGGCTGGTCGAGGGCTGGCCGGAGAATGCACAATTCCAGACCTGGCTGGGGATGGCACATTCGGGCCGCCGCCAGTTGGCTGAAGCAGTCATCGTACAGCGGCGGGCACTCGAACTGGCTCCCGATGCCGCCTATATCCGCAGCAACCTCGGACTGGCCTATCTCGACGCCGGCGACCTGCCGAACGCTATCGACAAACTCGAAGACGCCTACCTTGCCAGTCCCGATGAAGCGGAATATCGTGACAATCTCGCCGCTGTACTGATGAATACCGGCCTGGCTTTTCACCAGAACAAGGACTACAACAATGCCATG
>CAZMGQ010000104.1:0-7279 GCA_964565855.1 uncultured Lentisphaerales bacterium
TAGCCGAAACCATCCGTCGCCGGCTGGCGGCCTTTGCCGAGCAGCAGGTAGCCTGGCACGAGGCCGGCTGGGAGATCATCGAGAGCGAAGTGCCCTTCACGCAACTGGAGATCGCCGGTTCGGAGCTGGCAGGTCGCATCGACCGGATCGACCGGCATCGCGATGGCCGCTATTGTGTACTCGATTACAAGACATCCGACAAAGCAGAGCAACCGCAGGAGACTCACCTCCAGACAGGGGCGGCTCCCTTCGACGAAGCATGGGTAGAGGGCGAACTCTCGAAGAGCGGCAAGCCCAAAGCTGCACGACGCTGGGTAGATTTGCAGTTGCCCCTCTACCGCGAGATGCTGCTGCGCAGCCGTGGCTGGGAGGATGTGGCGGTCGGCTATGTTGCCCTGCCGAAAGCTCTCAGCGATACGGGCTTTCTGATCTGGGAAGACTATCAGTCCGGGCTGCACAAACTCGCGCTTGAATGTGCCGCCGAATGTATCCGGCGCATCCATCAGGGCATCTTCTGGCCACCGACAGCCAAGCCGGCTTACGATGACTTCGCCGAGCTCTTTCTCGGCGGCCCCGAAAAGACCATGCTACCGCCGCCTGACTGAGGAAGCACGTCTCCGTACCCGCTCAAAAAATAAAAAAAACCGCCAAGACGCCAAGAACGCCAGGAACTGGAGACCGCCGTCCCCGGCGGGATGGGCAGGGAAGAGAAGGATAAATGGCTAATAGTGAAGGGAAAATCGACACATAACAGGCATCGCGCGTCGAGCGTAGCGAGTCGCGCACCACTGCGCCACTGCCCCATACAGCCTCACGGCCGCAGCCTGCAGCTACAGAGCCCTGCCTTCCCACCCGCCACCCGCCACCCGCCATTTCCCACCCGCCATTCGCCTCCTCTTTCCTCCTTCTCCCCGTCATTTTGGCTGTTGACTGAAATTCTTGAAAGTGTAGAATGGCAAGCGTCTTTCTTGAGAAAGAAAGCTCACAAAGGAGAGAAAAATGTCTGACCCCAAGGTAGTCAAAGCAATCAACGAACAGATCAATGCCGAGCTTTATTCGGCTTACCTCTACTGGGCCATGTCGGCCTGTGCCAATGACATGGGCTTCCCCGGTATGGCCAACTGGCTCTACAACCAGTATCAGGAAGAGACCGCCCACGCACAGATCCTGTACAAGTTCCTGACCAGGGTAGGAGCCAAGGTCGAACTGACGGCAATCGAAACACCTCCGGCAGACTATACCTCGCCGCAGGAAATGTTCGACGAAGTCCTGGCCCACGAGCGCAAGGTCACCGCGCTGATCCACAAGCTGGTGGCGATTGCCCGCGAAGCCAACGACTATGCCGCCGAAAACATGCTGCGCTGGTTTGTCAACGAGCAGGTCGAAGAGGAAGAGACCGCCGGCGATATTGTCGCCATGCTGAATCTCGCCAAAAGCGGCAACGGCCTGCTGATGATCGACCGCGACCTGGCCGGCCGCACCTTCGAGCCTCCGACAGAGATGCTCGAGAGCGGCGGCCTGGGCGAATAAGCCGATCGTATCAGCTACAGCAAAATCAGTCGGCCAGTGCGGCGTCGATGGCGGCGATCTCTTCGCCGGTCAGGGGCGCGGCATTGGCCACTGCTGCATTTTCGACAATCTGTTCCGGTCGGCTGGCGCCGATCAGGGCCGATGTCACCCGTTCGTCACGCAGCACCCAGGTCAGTGCCAACTGGGCCAGGCTCTGACCCCGTGCCTCGGCGACGGCATTGAGTTTGCCGAGTTTGGCCCGCAATTCGGGCGTCACCCTGTCCTTCGAGAGGAAGGGATTGCCACGCCCGACCCGCGAATCAGCCGGTATGTCAGTCAGGTAGCGTGAGGTCAGCAGCCCCTGGGCCAGCGGACAGAAGGCGATCACGCCCATGCCGGTTTCCTCCGTCGCATCCAGCACTCCCCCTTCGATGTTGCGGTTGAGCATGCTGTAGGAGGGCTGGTGGATCAGGCAGGGTGTGCCGAGGTCGCGCAGAATGGCGGCGGCTTTGCGGGTCTGGTCTTTGTCGTAAGATGAAATCCCGACATAAAGCGCCTTGCCCTGTTTTACGGCACTGTCGAGCGCTCCCATGGTTTCCTCGAGCGGTGTCTCGGGATCGAAGCGGTGCGAATAGAAGATATCCACATAGTCGAGCTGCATCCGCTTCAGACTGTCGTCGAGCGAAGACAGCAGGTATTTGCGCGAACCCCACTCACCGTAGGGTCCAGGCCACATGTAGTAACCGGCCTTGGTCGAGATGATCATTTCGTTGCGCCAGGCCCGGAAATCCTCCTGCATTATCCGTCCGAAAGTTTTTTCCGCACCACCGGCCGGCGGCCCGTAGTTGTTGGCCAGGTCGAAATGGCTGATCCCCAGATCGAAGGCTGTCCTTAGCAGGTTACGGCTGTTTTCGTAGGTACGGTCGGCCCCGAAGTTGTGCCAGAGTCCCAGCGAAATCACCGGCAGCTTGAGGCCTGAACGGCCGCTGCGGCGGTAGGTCATCTTTTCATAGCGTTGCTGATCAGCTTGGTACATGAGTTATTCTCCCTCGTTGATAAAATAAAACCCCGCTACAGCAGAAACCGCGGCGGGGTCGAAAACACAATATCTGTCAGATGGCAGACATACTTCAGGCGGCGACGAGACTCTTGGCCAGGTCGGCTGCCGAGGCGGCATCCGCCGCATAGCCGTCGGCCTTGATCTCATCGGAGAACGACTGTGTTACCGGTGCCCCGCCGACGATGACCTTGACCCGGTCGCTGATATCGGAGCCCTTGACCGTCTCGACCACGATCTTCATGGCTGTCATCGTGGTCGTCAGGAGTGCCGAAATGCCGATCAAGTCAGCATTGTGTTCCTTCGCCAGCTCGACAAACTTCTCGGGCGGAACATCCACCCCGGCATCGATAACCGTGAAACCGGTGCCTTCGAGCATCATGCCGACGAGGTTCTTGCCGATGTCGTGGAGGTCGCCCTTGACCGTGCCGATAATGGCCACGCCGAGCGGTTTGACGCCACTGGAAACGAGCTGGGGCCGCAGAAGTTCCATGCCGGCTTTCATCGCCCGGGCGGCGATCAGCACTTCGGGCACATATACTTCATTTTTCTTGAAGCGTTCGCCGATGACACCCATCCCCTTGAGCAGCCCTTCCTGCAGAATGGTGGCCGGCTCCAGATTTGCTGCCAAAGCTTCCTCCATCAGGGCTTTGACCTCCGGGGCACGCCCGCGAATCAGGGCATCGCTCATTTTACTCAGAACTTCCATGATGGCCTCTCTCCTCAATTCTACTGATACCGTCCGCAGGCCTCCGTCACTCACAGAGACTTTTCCCAAACGGCTGAAACGTGCACAAAGCTAGCGCAAACCCGCTCCATGCGCAAGCCTTATCTGGCCCGAAAAGCCCCCGGCAGGGACGAGTGTCACCTCGCCCGACTGGGACCGCAGGGCTCCGTACCTGCCTCAAAAAACAAAAAACCGCCAATAACACCAGTATGCACCACTAGCCCCGATCTTCAGATCGGGCCAGAGAGGGCAAAAAAACCGCCAAGCCGCCAAAAACTGGAGACCGCCGTCCCCGGCGGGATGGGCAGGGAGGGGAACCGCAGAAAAACGCAGAAAGGGAGGGACGAGCGTCACCTCGTCCTCCCTACCTCGTCCTCCCTACCTCAGCCGACCACCTTGCGGATCATGTCCGCGATCTGCTGGCCGCCCTGATTCTGGGCAAAGTTGAGGACGATCGGCACAAACTTGGTAATCATGCCCTGGTCGAGCTTGAGCTGCGAAAAACCGCTCGCCAGCGAGGCCAGGTTGCCCAGACCGGCAGCCTTTTCACCACCGATGGCACCCATCAGACCTCCCGCCAGCTTGGCGATGCCGCCCGCCTGCGGGGCGGCTGAAATCAGGTCGTTGACCCCGGGCAGGGCGCTGGCGACCTGCGAAAAATCTCCTCCCAGACTGTCCTTGATCTGTGAAAACAGCAATCCGGCACCGCCTTTGGCCTGAGACTCCTGAATACCCAGTTGCGAGACCAATGTGCTGATCAAACTTGAAATTGCCATGGTATTTTCCTTTCGTGGAGGCCCGATTATAAAAGAGACGCCTTTTCAAGGCAAGAAATCTGTCGCCAGCCCTGGGGCTTCCCGGGGGCGGGCTGACCCCGCACGTCGAGCGTAGCGAGTCGCGCATCACTGCCCATGCGGCCGTCAGGCCGTATGACGCGCGACTTGCGACCCACATTTTATTTCTTTCCCCTCCGCCCCTCCGCGCCTCGCGTGAGACATCTCCCACGCTTCCTCACCCCAGCCCCCCTTATCCCTTGGCGCTTCCGCCTTCGCTAAGGCTACGGCGCGACACGCCTTGGCGTCTTGGCGGTTTATTTCACGCCGGTTCAGCCCCTTCTTTCGACGGCAAGAGCCTGCCGTCCTCCAGTTTGGGCGGTTTTATGTACCACAGACATTCCTGTCTGTGCACCGTCATCTTCTGAAACAGACAAGAATGTCTGTCTTACAATTTCCCCCCCCTTTATCCCTTGGCGCCTCCGCCTTCGCTAAGGCTACGGCGCGACACGCCTTGGCGTCTTGGCAGTTCAATCCCCACACCCCATAACGCCTCCTCACCCCAGCCCCCTTATTCCCTTAGTGTCTTAGCGTCTTTGTGTGAGATCTTATTTCTTCCTTCATCCTTCTTCCTTCATCCTCCTCTTCCCCTCTCGCCGACTAAATTCGCAGCCGCAGAAACTCTGCCGATATAGGCCATATTTTCTGGTCAGTTCCAGACTCTGCCGGAAACCATCACGCTTCTTGAAGTCACACTCTATAAACGCCGGCATCACACCACTACCACCATCACCACTATCACCATCTCCGCCCGACTCCGCTACCTCGCGCCCGGCCTCAAATACCTGCACCGAACGCTTGTGCGGACTGACCGTCAGTGTCGAGGCAAAGCCCCCGTACCCCCGCTCCAGCGCCAGTTGCAGCACCCGCCGGAAGTTGTGGCGAAAACAGGCCTCGCAGCGTCGCCCTCCCTCCGGCTCTGTCTCCAGCCCCTCGATGCTCTCGAGCCAGGCATCATGATCATACTCCACCACCAGCAGCTCCACCTCTTCCGCCTCCGCCAGCTTGCGCAGAGCCGCCAACCTTTTTTCATATTCAGCGGCATCGGCCAGATTGTCGTTGGCATAGCACAGCACCGGCTGATAGCCCCCACGCCGCAGCTCCCCGATACAGTGGGTGGCACAGGGCCCGCAACAGGCATGCAAGAGCAGGGGCACCGCTGCCTCAGCCGGATGTTTCTGCATCTTTTCCACCTTCCGTTCCTATTCCGCCACAAACACAAAGGTCAGTATCGCAAAAGTCGTCTCGCGCAACACATCCGCATCTATGGCGTCGGGTGCCTCGCCGCTCCCCCAGAAGCCGTGACCCGTGGCACCGTCCCGACGCTGCCGCGCCACCAGCCGCGCCGCCAGCCGCTGCCGCCAATCGAGCGGGTACTCCTCCTCGAAGAGCACCGCCGGCGGCAACAGGGCCACAAAGCGCGCCGTCCACCAGGCGTCTTCCGCCGTGGCGGGCGACTTGCGGCCCAGCCACTTCAGGTATGCTCTGGCCGCCCGGCCATCCGCCCCGGCTCCCCGCAGCACACGTGCCAGTCCGGCCTGGGCGACATTGGCACCGGAGGGCTTATCCAGCCTGGTGGCCCGCGCCAGCACACTGCTCCACTCGAAGTCCTGCACCGGATCGCCGACCATGCTGCGCAGCGCCAGAGACACGATCAGATCGCAGCAGGTCTCAAGTCTGGCCTGATCAGTCAGTGCCAGACGCCGCGCCACCCGTCCGACCAGGTCGGGCCGGTGCTCCAGCAGTTGCAGCAGCAGTCCCGCATAGGCCAGCTCGGCCAGCTCAGCGTCGGAGAGCACCCGGTGCAGGTCGTGCTCCAGGGTTGTCACGGCTGCCGCTACAGCCGTCGGCAAGACCGGGTGCTGCCGCCAGTCACCGACCGTCGCTCCGTCGCAGAAGGCCAGGGCCGGGACGATGCTCTCATGGTCCGGCGCCATCTGCCAGCGCCCGGCTGCGTTCTGACGTACCGCCAGGAAGGCCCGGCCCCGGTGGATGGCGGCCTCTACCTCGTGGCGGACCGATTCGTGCAGCCGCCAGGCCTGGGTTTTGGGCACGGTCAGGCTGCCCTGTCCCGGCAGCAGGGCAGGCAGTAGCAGCAGGGCTGGTAGTGCTAAGCGTTTTGTCATGGCAGGTGGGGGTGGTGGCTTTGTTGTCTTGTTAGTTTGCTGCAGGTACAGAGCCCTGCGGTCCCAGTGCCCCATCGTGTCAGCCTTGGCGTTTCCGCCTTCGCCAGGCTACGGCGCGACAAGCCTTGGCGTCTTGGCGGTTTAATTCCCTCAGCGGCTGCGGATGCTCTGGCGCAGCGCGATCAGCTCGGGCATGATGCCCGAAAGATCGGCCTGCGTACCTGCCACACCGAAGGCATCGTGCAGCGCCAGGTAGATTTTGTAGAGTTTGGCATAGGCGCGTACATTGCCGGGGATCGGCTTGTAATGCAGTTCCTGCACACCGGTCATCACCTTCTGGGCCTTGGCCACCGTACTGTGCGCACCCCCGACCACGGCCCCGAATATCGCCGCCCCCAGCGCACAGGTCTGGGCACTGCGGCTGAGCTTCATGGTGCGGTTGGTCACGTCGGCATAGATCTGCATCATGAAGGGGCTCTTCTCGGCCAGACCGCCGCAGTTGACCACCTCGCGCACGCGGACACCGTACTCCTCGACACGGCGGATGATCGTGAGGGCACCGAAGGCCGTGGCCTCGACCAGGGCGCGGTAGATTTCGGCCCCGGTCGTGTGGAGCGTCTGGCCGATCAGGAGACCGGAGAGGAGCGGGTTGACGAGGATCGTGCGGTTGCCGTTGTTCCAGTCGAGCGCGATCAGGCCGGACTCGCCCGGCTGGAGGCGGGCGGCTTCCTTTTCCAGATTGGCGTAGGGGTTGCCCTTGGTGGTGTAAGCGGCGGGACACTGGCTGTCGACATACCACTTGAAAATATCGCCGACGGCCGACTGGCCGGCTTCGAGGGCGATCAATCCCGGCATGACCGAGCCCCTGACGATGCCGCAGACACCGGGAATATCCGCCACTGTGCTGCGCGACGAGGCGACCATGATATCGCAGGAGCTGGTGCCGATGATTTTGACGAGCGTGCCCGGCTTGACCCCGGCACCGACCCCGCCGTGGTGGGCATCGAAGGCTCCGACCGCGACGGGG
>CAZMGQ010000105.1:0-7262 GCA_964565855.1 uncultured Lentisphaerales bacterium
ATGCCGGCAGGAGCATCCGTCAGCTTGAGTTCGAGCGATTTGAGCGGTTCGATGGCCGCGACGGCGAGCTGGCCCATGGCCCGGCGTCCGGGAGCAGTCAGCAGCGACAGTGCATCGCGCGAATCTTCGGGTACCGGACGGTAGTTGTGGGCCGTGTGGTGTGTCGGGGGCAAGCTCAGGAAGGCGAAGCCAGCGGCTCTCTCGGCGGCGGTGAAGTAGATTTCTCCCTGCGGCGGGTAAGCGATCCAGACCTCGGCATCAGTGAAATTGTTTTCGAATGGAAAAGAGTAGAAATCGCGCTCCATCCAGTAGAAGGCCCGACGTGCCTCGGGCAGATCATTGCGGGGGGTGACGGCAATCATGTTGACCGCCCACTTGGTGGTGCCGGAGAATTGCAACTCGACAGGGCTGCTGCCGGTACTGGAAAAATCGATCCAGAGGGGCATGTAATAACGGTAGGGTTCGGGATGGTAGAGACGGCTGGTGACGCCACCCACGGTCACAGTCATGTCGATCGGCATCTTGTTGTCGGGAGTGCCGCAGACTATCACGGTGCTGTAATCCCCGGCTGGCAGGTCAAAGCTGAAGGTTGAGGCCTGGCCACGGGTGAGATAACCGGCAGCGAGGGAGGTGGAGCCATGATTGTAGGCCTGTCCGCCGGCGGTAATGCCGGTGGTTGACACGAAACCATTATCTCTGCGGCTGCTGTAACGACTGGCTCTCGTGACACCAGTTATATTGCCAAAGTTGCCTGAAGTCTGTCCGAAGATGAATATGCGTGGAAAGCTGTACACAAAACGCTGGGGCGGGTCCATGATGGTAGGCCCTTCAACCCACACCTGCTCCCACTCGACCAATTCTTCGATAACGGGGGTGGTGCCAAAGGTGGCTTTGCCAAAGTCCTGCGGCTCAACCAGATCCAGCGCCGCCGACCAGGTGGAGCTTTGACCTTCGGGAGTGCTCCAGTTTTCACGGCCGAGCTGGAGACCCCACTCGCCGCCATGCATGTCTGTCAGGTCAAACTCGTTGAAGGAGCTGAGTCCGATCCTGATCTCGAGGTACCAGGCATCGTCGCCGACCGAGCCTGCGGCCTCGACATCGGCATTCCACTGGGGCGAAAGCAGCATGATCTCGGTCTCGGGCCGCCGGTGGGCCTCACAGTCCCATATCGCCCCGAGGGAGTTGATGACCCAGTAGTAACAGTCGTGACCACTGTTGCGGGTGTCGATCAGGATTTCGACTGCATCGTCCTCATGCAGGTTGGGATGGTCACGAACCTCCGGCCCCTGGGTGGCCACAATTTTTGTTATATCCTCGCTGTAACAGGTGAAACCGAAGTAGAGATCGGTATCCGTACGGAGCATCAGGACTCTGGTCTGTTCGGCGACGGTCGCCTTGACGCGTTCCATATTGAGAAAACTGGTGGCAACACTCGCCTGGCTCCAGACGGCATCATCCAGCGTACCATCGACGACCGGCGCCTGCTGCACCAGCGGTATGCTGGTGGTTTTGGGCTTGCTCAGGGAGGCCGATGCAAGGGTGGCAGTGGCCAAAACGACAACAGTCACAAAGTGAAAGAGACAGTTCTTTTTCGTTCGCATGCTGACACCTCTCTTTTGTGAGTATTTGATGTTTTATTGTGGGCGCCACAAAAGGGCCGCCAGGTAGCGGCGACCACCACTGAAGATCACTTCATCATCGGCATCGTTCCATTGGTAGAGGGTAACAAGCGTCCCGTCGGCACGCTCGATTGTGCGGGCTGAACCCAGGTCCGCCGATCCGCCGCCTTCGCGCAGCAGATACGCTTCCGACCAACTGGCGCCGCCATCTTCCGAGAGGCGGGCCACCAGCCGGTAAGGCGGCAGGGGCACGCCATAGGTCAGCAGCAGGCGGCCGTCGCGCAGGGCCAGCAGGTGGGCCGGATCGCCGATATCGTTGACACGTTGCAGGCTTTCCCAGGTCCGGCCATCATCATCGGAGCTAAAAATCAGCGTATGTCCCGGAGCTTCGGCCATGCGTTGTGTGACGGCCACGACAATCCTGCCGTCGGGCAGTCGTACCGGCGAAGGAAAGCGCCGTTCCATGTCAACATGGTGCGGCAGGTACGAGAGCAGTGTCAGGTAGCTTTCAGCACCGGAGAGCAGCATGACAGCCGGACGGGGTATGTTGTTCGGATGTCGGCTGGTGGCAAAGAGCAGCAGCGAGCCATCCTCCCGCGGCAGGATGGCAGATTCGGCATAACTTTCCTTGAAGCTCAGGGAGAGGCCGTTGATCAGGTTCGGCCCCTGCCAGGTACCACCGCGATCGGGCGATACAAAAATGCCGGCAGTGAGATGCTGGCCGACGGGAACCGAGAGCATCGCCATCAGGCGCTTGCTATCGGGTACTGTCAATCCGTGAGCCAGCGGTTCGATGCCCCCCTCTTCGAGGCGGGCCAGGGTATCGGCAATCCGGTGCAGCACAGCATCACGCTGCCATGTCGAACCACCATCACGCGACCGCCACGTCTGCCAGGCTGCGCGGCCACGGCGGACGGAATAGGGGTCAACCGAGCCGCGGCTCTGATAGCTGCAGGGGGTCTCAAGGGCGGCCACCAGCAGCTCCCTGCCGCCATCAAAACTCCAGGCACCACCCTCAAAGGGTTGGCCGATATAGCTGGCAGCATCACTCGCCACCACCACACTCTCTTCAATCAGGGCTTCTCGGAAGTTCATGGCTATCCCCGGCTTATGGCTTGAAAATAGTTGCAAAAATGGAGCGTGTACCCCAGTGGAACTGGTCGCAATCGGCCGGTTTGGGGTATTCGCGCTCGTGGAAATAGTAGGTGGTACAGACTGAGCCATCGGGCAATACCGCACCACGTGGATAGCCGAGATCCTCGGAGGCACCGTCTCCCCGCAGAATCAATTCCGGCCCCCAGCGCCATCCCTCCACATCCTCCGAGATCCGGGCACGGATGCCGAAAGGCGGGCGGCGGCAACCGTAGATCGCCAGCAGCCGCCCATCGGGCAGCACCATCAGATCACAGGGAGCCCCATGGTCGTTGAGGCGTCCCGCAAACCCCCAGGTGCGGCCACCATCATTGCTGTCGTAAAGCTCTGTCCAGAGTCCCTCGGGATAATGGTGTACCCGCACCGCCGCCAGGATGCGTCCGGAGGGCAGGTTGACAGCCGCCGGCATGATCAGGGCATAGCTGTCACTGGCTGCCATGACCGAGAGGAAAGCCCAGGTTACTCCCCGGTCGAGGGAGATATAGGTAAAAACCTGCCCCTCACGCCCTGTCTTCTGGGCTGTTGTGGGAAAAGTCAGGAAGGCCCCGTCGGGACGAACCAGCCACGAGGGGCGGTTGTGGCTGAAATCAACGCCGTTTTGCGGCAGAAAAGAAGGGCCGTTCCAGCTTTTGCCGCGATCGTGGGTGGTGCAGACAAAACTGCGGTCAACTCCTCCGACACGTCCCGAACCGGTGAAGAGCCCGTGATCGCCGTTGGCGGGATCAATCGGCAGTGTATCCACTATGCCGTGCTTCCAGCTATCTTCGAGCAGCTCGCCGCTCGTGGCAACTGTCGAGCCGATCTTGCCCCTGTCCCAGGGGAGATGCCCCTCGACCTGCCAGGTCTGGCCTCCGTCAAGACTGCGCCGGCGTCCGCTGTCGGGGTGCATGCCGCTCCAGTAGGCGTTCGACCCATCCGGACGTTGCCGTACCTGACAGCGATAACGGACGAAGTTGACTACCAGTTCGCTGCCGTCCCCATACTGTTCGAGACCGTTATTGAAAGGCCAGCCGGCAAAGACCTCCGGCTCGCCGAAAACCTTGACATGCTGGCAACCAGCAACCTCTTCAATTCCCGACGCAATTCTGACTTTCACATTACACCTCAGGGTTACTGGTCTTCAATCATACACCTGTTTTCGGAGCCGGGTCAAGCCAGCGCGGCAGGCAGATTTTGCAGTTGACGCTACTGAGGATTTGTGGCAGACTGCCTCTTTCTTTTTCCCGGTGGGTTACCCAAGTGGCCAAAGGGGGCAGACTGTAAATCTGTTGGCAACGCCTTCCAAGGTTCGAATCCTTGACCCACCACCATTTTTCAGCACCTTGTCGGTGTCCGGCCTGTTTAGATATTGAAACCCAGCAACCGTGCCGGGTTTGTACGGCCGATCTTGATCAAATCCGCCTCTGTCCAGTCGCCCAGACTCTCGAGATGGCTCATGCAATCAGACATCGTGCTCGATGAGCCAGCCAGTGAGACGGTACCGTCGTCGGCCAGCTCGCGGACAATGATTCTGCCGGAAGGCTCAATTTCCACCGGTGCACCCATCATGTCGTAATCTCCCGGAGGCAGCCCGGCAATGGGTGCCGCATCGCTCGTTACGATAAAGCGCTCCACGCCCTTGGTGCGCCAGGCAACCCGCAGAAAAGATGCCGGCAGGTGGAACCCGTCCGCAATGAAACAGGCTTGCAGACGGTCGTCAGCCAGTTGGGTCCAGATCGGGTTGGGATGGCGGGGCAGTGTCCCGACAATGCCATTGCCCAGATGGGTACAGAGGGTGGCACCGGCATCGACAGCACGGTTGATGGTGTCATCGTCTGCCAGGTGGTGACCCAGCGAAACGATGACGCCCTGAGCAGCGGCATGCCGGATCAGCTCCATCGCTCCGTCCAGTTCCGGTGCCAGAGTCAGGATGCGGATTTTGTTTTCCGACAAACGCTGCCATTCCTCGAAAAGCTGCAGCGACGGGGCTGCCAGCCATTCGATCGGGTGGGCGCCACGGCTGGGTCGGGCCAGGAAAGGCCCCTCGATGTGTATTCCCGGCAGGTGTGCCTGCAGATCGGGCTCGCGCATGGCGGCCGCCAGCAGGGGCAGGTTGCGCTCCAGAATCGCCGGGTCGCAGGTGACCAGAGTCGGACAGTAGGCCGATGTGCCGCGCTCGCGCAATGCCTGAGTGATCCGGCGTATATGGTCAAGCGTCAGATCGGAGGCGGAAAAACTCAGTCCCAGAAACCCGTTGACCTGGAGGTCAATCCAGCCGCTACAGTCCATTGTCTCAGCTCTTTTTGAGCAGCGAGGCTGCCGGTTTGTCGAGGAAGATGTGAGTGTCGTCGTGCCACTGCAGGATCGAGGCCGGATGCATGGGGCTGACTTCGCCTTCGAGACAGTTTTTGACCGCCTCGGCCTTGCGCTCGTCTGGCACGGTACAGATGATGTTTTTGGCGGCCAGAATCTGGCGGATCGACATGGAGATCGCCTCTTTGGGGACCTGGGCGAGGCTTTTGAACCAGCCTTCGCCGAGCTGCTGGCGGCGGCAGGCTTCGTCGAGTGCCACGACAATATAAGGCCGTGGGGTACGGAAATTGGCGGGCGGATCGTTGAAGGCCAGATGGCCGTTTTCGCCGATACCGACAAAGGCCACATCCACCGGGTTGGCGCGAATCAGACGATTAAGGCGCCGACATTCGGCATTCACATCACCTTCACCGTCGATATAATGAAAACCCGCCATGGGGAGCGGCAGACGGGAGACGAATCGCTCCCAGAGATAGCGGCGGAACGAGGCCTTGTGAGTGATGGGCAGACCGACATATTCGTCGAGATGAAAACCGGTGATCCGCGACCAGTCGATGCGGGGAGCGGCGATCAGTGCTTCCAGCATTTCGAACTGTGAAGCTCCGGTTGCCACGACGATGCTTGCCGAGCCTTTTTCCTTGATGGCGGCTCTGATGAACTTGGCACCGAGTTTTGCTGCTGCCTGACCACATTCGGCCTGGGTTTCGAATACTTTGACATTCTTGCGCATATCCATCTCCTGATTAGAGCGTGTTTTGCTGATCACTATAGGAAACCTGTCATTGTTGGGCAACTGAAAATGTGTGATAGAGCTTAACCATCTGACCGGCAGTACGTTCTATATTAAAGGCCAGCCGCATATCGGCCCGGGTCGGGAGACGGCCAGGCGGATCGGTATCGAGTAGATCGAGAGCGGCGGTGGCAAAGCTGTCCGCACTGTCGGGCACGGCCAACCGTACCGCCGACGGGGAAGCTTCACGGGCGATTTCGGCGGGCCCGGCAGCATCCGCAACCACGACCGGACAGTTCATGGCCAGAGCCTCGCAGACGACGCGTCCGAAGGGCTCGCGTGTGGCCGGATGCAGCAGCAGATCGGCTGCGACATAGAGCGGGGCAGTGTCGGGACAGTGCCCCAACCAGATCAGGTTTTCGCCGATACCCAGCTCGGTCGCCCGTTGCTTCAAATACGGTGCGAGTTGCGGGTCTTCGGGGCGCGAGCTGCCGGCGATGACAAAATGGATATCGTGCCGCTGCAGCAACATCCGGGCAGCGACTTCGAGCAACAGGTGATGGCCCTT
This sequence comes from uncultured Lentisphaerales bacterium, assembly GCA_964565855.1. Taxonomy (GTDB): domain Bacteria; phylum Verrucomicrobiota; class Kiritimatiellia; order RFP12; family JAZUKQ01; genus CAZMGQ01. The sequence continues at coordinate 6,362 of CAZMGQ010000105.1, forward strand.
CCAGGGCACCAGGTCGGCGACCATCGCCACCAGCGGCACATCGGCGGGCAGGTCGAGCTGGTGGCGGCAAGCAGCGCGTTCATGGCGAGCCGGGTCGAAGCGGGTAAGGTCAATCCCGTTGCGGACGAGGTATATATGCTGCGGCGCATCTGGCAGGCTGTCGTAAACGGCTTGCGAAATTGCGATCGCCGGTGCCCGCCGCAAGAGCCAGCGGGCGCCCGCTGGGGCAAGGTCGCGACAGTGCCACAGCGCCGGGATGTTGCAGCGCCGTGCGGCCAGTGTTGCGGCAAAAGCGGCTTTGGCGCTGTTGGCGTGGATCAGGTCGGGACACAGTCGGCGAATGAGGCGGCTGAGCTGCTGCGCGTCCTGCCGGATCTGCCACAGTGTGCGCAGAGCTGCGAGCGGATTGCGCGGACGCAGCAGGTTGTGCAGGGGTAGAGGATGGACCTCAACTGCGGCCGCTTGCAGCCGTTCGGTGAGCGGACCGGCCGGCGCGGCTACAATCGGCGTCACACCATGCTGCGGCAGCAGATTTGTCAGCTCCAGCAGACTGTGTTCGGCGCCGCCGATAAGACCGGTATGGTTGACAAACAGGATGCGCATGGGGTTGATCCGGAGGAGTATAGTCAGGCGCGCGGGTGGGCGGATTTATAGACCGCCTGCAAACGCTGGACTGAAACGTGAGTGTAGATCTGGGTGGTCGAGACAGAGCTGTGACCCAGCAGCTCCTGGACGCTGCGCAGGTCGGCGCCGGCCTCGAGCATGTGGGTGGCAAAAGAGTGACGCAGGGAGTGGGGGGTGAAAGCTTCCGGCAGACCGCACCGGGCGGCATATTTGGCCATGGCGCGTTCGACCGAGCGGGTCGAAAGGGCATTGCCGTGCCAGTTGAGAAAAACCGGGG
>CAZMGQ010000106.1:0-7224 GCA_964565855.1 uncultured Lentisphaerales bacterium
ATTTTCGGCAGCAGACTCTTGCTGCCAACGTGCTGCCTTGGTAGGGCGACGCTCTCCGGGCGCGCCGTCAATAAACGCAGTTACATCCTCTGTGTCCTGCGCTTACTCTGTTTCGGCGGTTTCGGCGAAACGCGCCCTACCTTCTGGCATTTTCGGCGGTGAGAACCGACCGCCGTTTACCTGGCTGCCGATCCGCCTAGCTGAAGGGCCGAAATCTGCTTGCCGGCGGCATCCTTGCGGATGACGCTGACGAGCGGCGCAGTCGGTTCACCTTCGAGCAACGGATCGTAGCTGACGGTTACTTCATCCATCCCGCCGTCGAGTCGTTCGATCTCAACACGTGTGACCTTGTGAGGGCCGTCAACCGCCACTTCGCGGGCCGATTTGATCGTATCTCCCTTGAGGTAGGGCGTGATCAGGCCGATGAAGGAAACATCCCTGCCGACTCTGCGGATGAGAGCCTGATGGCGGTTGCCGGGCACTTTGGCCACACAGGCCTGTGTGCCGGGGGCGGGCAGGACGGTAGCCACCACACGGTTGTTTTCGCGCGTCCAGGTGCCGGTCCAACTGCCAGCGACATCCTGCAGCGGCGTCGCTTCGAGATGCATGTAGCCGGGGGTCAGCTCAGCCATCGGCTTGAGATCGGCATCGGCCACACCATCCAGCAGATCGAGCTGGCCTCGGAAGGAGAGGGGATAGTCCACCGTATGTGTACCGGGACCCCAGGCACGGTGGATATCGACGATGTAGCCGGGAAGCTGGACGACCGTCCGATCCAGCCCGACGCCGATATAAGCCTCGTTGGACTGGCCGCGCATGACCTTGATGTCGCCTTCGTCGGCAAAGCAGACCAGACGACCGGTGGTGGGATTCTGCGAACGTTCGTCGATGCTCAGAGTCCAGTGGGCGACACTGGCCGTCGTCCAGTTGCGGTGGCGCGCGTCTTCATAGGCAAACGGTCTGGGCTCACCGGCCAGTTCGTCACCATCGGCGAAGAGGATCAGGTTGAGTTTGTCGGGATGACCATGAACACCTCCATGCGGACCATAGTCCATCAGCATAAAGGTCGGGTTGCCGCCGTCGTGACCACGCAGGATGGCATAGCCCAGTTTATCGAAGACGATCGAGCCGTGCCCCTTGACCGGCACTTCTTCCAGGGGTTCATAAACCTGGGTCGGGAAGTAGCAGGAGGGCGAGTGGTGCAACTGGCGGTTGGCCTTGTTGATGGTATGGGCATAATTCTGATCGCCATAGCGCAGCCAGGCATAGTCGAAGGCCATGGCGGTCCAGCCGCTGCCGACCGGGGAACGGCCCGAGTCATTGATGCCGGGGCTGGTGCCATCGGGGTAGGCATAGGCAAACTCGGAGTCGAAGAGACTTTTGAAGACGTTGCCCTTGTAGCTCCAGAGGTCGATGCCCTTGACTGCCAGTGCTTCGAGACCGCCGACGATCGCATGACGGGCAAACTGCTGGTAGCTGATCGAGCCTTCGCCCCACATGCCGTCGTCGCCGATGCCGTTTTCCAGCATGTGCTTCAGGCCGGCAGCACCGATGTCGATCCAGTCCTGGTTTTTGAGCACACTGCCGCCATGGATGTAGGCCATGTTGTAGAAGGCGGTCCAGTTGCCGAGCGTGCCGCCGGTCTTGCGGGCGGGAGCGGTGCGCCAGTCGGGATTCTGTTGTGTGTTGCGCTCGATGGTACGTTCGACGGCGCTTTTGCCGTTGATGAAAACCATTGCCGCCGTAATCAGATCCTTTTCAACCAGCGCACGCTGCTCGTCGTTGAAGGCCGGTGAGTCGGCAACGAAGTCGTAGGTCTGGATCAGCGGGATCAGCCACATGGCCTCACTCAGACGCTGTGCCATGACCTTGCCGGTATCCTGCGCATTGACGCCCTTGTGCTCCTTGTATTCGTCCGGATAGAGCTTTGCATAACCGACCAGAATATCGCGCGCCCGTTCGGCATACTTGATGTCGCCGGTGATCATCCAGGCATAGCCCATGATACCGGCCTGCTTGGCAAGATTGTCATGAGCCTTGGCCGGGGCATCGCCACGGGCCTTGACCTGAGCCGGCTCGTTGGGGTCGGGGAACTCAATCGGGTTGTTGAAGTAGCCGTTGGCCATACCGACGAGATTGTTGACGGTGGGCCGGCCACGCTCGCTGGCCCGCATGGTGTCGAAGAGTCCCTTCCAGCCTGCGGCGGTCTTGAAGATGCCGGGACGCTCTCCAAGCGGTACCTCTTCGGGCATCGTCACCTCGATGTCCGAGTAATCGGCCCTCGGCGGATCGCTGCGGATGTCCTGCGGCAGGTCGGGGTTGAAGGCTACCAATTCCAGATAGCCCGCAAGGTCGGCGCTGGTGAGAACTTCGATTTCACCGATACCGCCCCAGTTGACCCTGGCACCCTCGCTGTGGTTGTTGAGGATTGTGACTTCGACCCAGGAGGCTTTTTTGCCGCCAACGTCGACCGCCTGGCGCGGCTTGGCCTGATTGCGCTGCGGGATCAGACGCTCCATGGTCTTCCTGTAAACAGTGCCGTCCGAAAGCTTGATCTCGACATCTTTGGGACTGACCTCAGCGCTATAGTCGCTGCAGATCAGGTTGATCGTGTCGATCGGCAGTTCGTCGATCAGGTCGATGCGGAAGCGGTAGGGGGCACCGGTCATGACCTGACGTGAATGTACATTACCGTCGATAACAGTCTCGGGATGCGTGTTGCGGTCCTTCACGACGTTCGGTGCCAGAGTTTCGAGCAGAATGCGTCCGCCCTTGTCGACCCGCGCCGCATTGCGCGCCTGGATGGCGGCATCTTCGCGCCGGATTTCGGCGACTGATTGTGCCGGCAGGTTGCTGCCGACAGTCAGAGTCACCAGCAGAGAGGCAAACAATAGTTTTGTCTTGGAAGACATTTCAGTTACTCCTGATTGGGTGGTTATGGTGTGGATGTTTGGTTGAGAGTCTGCGAAAGGCGACCTGCTTCGGCAGCATATTCGCGGAAAAGTTTCATGTAAAGCTTATAATCCTCGACCGAAACTGCCGGTGGCGTCTGATGGTCGCAGCTCGGGATGAAGCCGCCCTGTGCAGCCACCGGCAGCAGCCGCTCAAACTCCTGCCGCATGGCCTTTTCGCCCCGGTGCATGACCATCTTGTCGTAGTGACCGATAAAGCGCATCCGGGGATGCTTCTGCCGGATGGCCGCCAGATCGACTCCGGCCTGCCGCTCGAGCGGCAGTACGCCTTCGAGGCCGGCTTCGTCGAACCAGTCGATCGGCACCGTTACATCACCGTCGGAGTCGATAATCGTATGGATGCCACGCTCGCGCAATACCGGCACAACCATGTCGTAGTAGGGACGCATGAACTCATCGAACAGCTCCTTCGAGAGCATGGCACCGTGGTTGTAGCTCATGTCTTCGGCAAAGGTCATGAAATCCGGCACACAGTAGTCGCAGACCCGGTCGATGATCCTGAGCATCCATGCGGCATTTTCACGGTTGATGCGGTGCATCAGATCCGGCTGGTCATAGAAGGCGTAGAAATGCGGCTCGATTCCGAAGAGGACGCGCGGAAACCAGAAAAACCCTTCGAGCGTAATCCAAATTATGGAATCGCCCCGCGCCTGATCCTCCGCCCAGCTCTGCCACTGTTCGCGCTTTACCGGCCAGTCGTCGTCCAGCGGATAGAGATGGGGCTTCAGGGCTTCGTAGTCGTCTTCGTTGCTGATCAGCCCTGCACCGTCATGCTCCGGTACCGGAGCCGTGTTACGCAGCGAACGGAACCAGTCCTGCCGATGATCATCCAGCCCGAAGTAACGGAAGATGTCGGCCTGGTCGCCCTGTGGCAAACCCTCGTCAAACCAGCGGTCAAGAGTCTCATCCCACCAGATCGCCCACTCGATCAGAGGCAGTCGATCAAAGGGCTGGAAGTTCATGACTGCATGAAAACGCTCCCGGTTTGTCATAGTTGCTCTCTGGTTTCCAGTTGTTCCGGCCGGTCAGGACCGGCCCCATCTTATTTTTTGCCACGTTCAATCTGATCACGCAGTTTCAGCAGTCGCTCACGTTCGAGCGGGTCGAGCTTCTGCCGTTCCGCATGTACCTTTTCGGCATAGCCATCGGCCTCGTCCCGCCGTCCTCGCTGGTACAGTTTTTCAGCCCAGTGCAGCAGGATCCGCACGTCGTCGGTGCCTAGTTCCATGGCTTTTTCGAGTGAGGCAAAAGCTTCACTTTCGCGCCCCAGCGCCGTCAGCACGGTCGCCTGCGTATCCCACAGGGCCGGTACGGAATCGTTCAGCTTCAGGGCGGCCGCAATAGCCTTTTCGGCCTCGCCCGGCCGCTTGGTTTCGACAAGCAGGACCGCATAGTCATTGAGGGCCTGATAAGTCGGGCCGGCCTCGATACTGCGCTTGAAGTAGGGTTCAGCAGCCTGGTACTCCTTGCGCTCCAGCATGAGCGAGGCCTTGATGTAATTGGCAAAGGTATGTCCCGGAACGGCACGCAACAGTGCCTCGGCATGTTCTTCGGCCCCGCGCTTGTCGCCCAGGGCAAAGTCCAGCGGCAGAATCCTGTCGTACAAGGCCACCATCGAGGGACGAAGCTCCAGTGCCTGCAACAGATTCTCCCGTGCCAACCCCGCCTGTCCCTTGAACAGATGCAGCATTCCGCGCGCATGGAGCAGGTTGAACCTGTCGGCACCTTCGATCGTTTCGAGCTTCTTCAAGCTCGCCTCCAGACCCTCCACATCGCGCAGCTCGATCTGGATCGAACAGAGGAGGGCATGCAACTGCCATGAATCGGGATTCTCCGCCACAGCTTTCTGAATCAGGGTCCGGGCTTCGGCCTGTTTGCCCTGCAAGGTCAGCAGCGAAGCCTTTTCGGCTACCAGCGCCACCTTCGGCGCACCGTTGGTCTCGGCTTTTTCGAGCCATTGGCCGGCCTTTTCAAAATCTTTCATCTGGATCGATCGCCGCGCCAGCGCCAGATATGCTTCGCCACGTCTGGTGGCGTCTTTCAGGGCGGAAATAACCTCCATATCCACCGAAGTTCCCCCATCCTGACCACCCCGATGCACCCTTTCCAGCATCTGGCGCAGGGCTGCCTGCTGTTCCTGGGTAACCTGAGCCAACACCGGTTCCCAACGATCCTTTTCGATCGCCGTTACACCGCTGAGTGCCCAGGGCCAGCCGAGTGCCACAAACTCCGCCGGATGCTCGACCTTGCCGTAAAAGGCCGTCAAAGCCCACAGTATCTGCGGCTGGGGCAGATTCTGGCGCAAACCATCCAGTGCCTGGCTGATCTGGGGTGCCAGTTCCGGGCGGGTGCCGCGTTTGACACACATCGCCTGGTTCAGCAGGGCACTGATATTCTGCGGATCGATCAGCCGCGCCCGACTGTAAGCCTCGAAAGCCTCAGCCTCACGTCCGTCGCGCTCCAGCAGGACGCCCAGGTTGTTGGCTGCCAGACCACACTGACGCCGTACCCGCATGCGCATATCCGCCAGACGGGGCGAACTTCTGCCCCCGGTGCTCATCAGCAGCTCGCCCAGGTCGTCCCACAGTTCCCGATGCTGCTCCAGCCGCTCGGCGAGTCCCTGCGTCAACTGCGCCTTGTCTTCTTCAGCCAGAAAAACCACACCGGCCGGTATCAGTGCCAGCCCCTCCACCTCAAACAGGTCGGGCAGTACCAGTGCCGCGATCCGTTTCGAGGCCGCCGCTTGGTCCTGTCGCAGCCAGGCGCGCACAAAAGTCGGCGCACTTAATTCGGCGGCCATCTTTAGCTGTTCGTCCCCGGTTGCGTCCGCGACGGCCCGCCAGGCGGCTTGGCTTTCGTCGGATGTTTTTCTGAGCGGCAGCGGAATGACCTTGATTTTGCGTTCGGCGGCCCGTTGTACGAGAGTCTCGTCGATCGCACCATCGCTCAGCAGCAGATCGCGGCCGTTCAGGTTATCGAGGATGCGGTCGGCATAGAATTTCAGCAGCCGCGCCTCGTCGCTATCCGGCACGGTTGTCCGGACCTCATCAGCCGGGGCAGGCAACGTTACCGCCACCCAGGCGCAAACTGTCAGCAGGGCTTTCCAAAACCTCATCCCGTGTCTCCAATCTGGTAGACTTGTGCACTACTGCACCAAGCCTCACCAGTGTAGCGCAAAAAAAAGCCAAACCCAAGACACAAAACCGCTGAAACCACGGAAAAACACGGAAAGAGATTGTTAACAGGCATTCGTGCCTGTGGTACAATACTTTACTTGGCTGGTGCAAAAAGTCAGACGTGTCAGACCGGTCGGACCTGTCCGACAGCACATCAGCCAACGGGAGTCACGAAGTCCGGAGTCATGGAGTCACAAAATCAAACCCGTGCAGAAGTTTTTCGACCCCGATCCCGATAGCGACCCCGACCCCGATTATCCCGGAGGACGCTCGCCTTCCATCAGATGTTCACTTTGCGGTTGCTATTCAAAATGGGGTCTGACTTACCCCGGCACGCAGGGTGGCGACGCAGCGGCCTTCGAGGCGGTGGCCGATGAAGGGGGTGTTGTGCGATTTGGAGATGATATCCTGTGCGCCGAAGATCCAGGGGCCGGGCTGAATCAGGCAGATGTCGGCCCGTGAGCCGATTGTCAGAGCCGGGGCCTCAATGCCGATGACTTCGGCCGGCGCGCTGGTCCAGGTGGCGGCCCAGGCGAGCGGTGAGAGGCCCGTTTCGACGACCAGGGCGCGGATCGAGGCCCCGATGGCCGTTTCCAGGCCCAGTACTCCGAACATGGTTCCGCGAAAGCCGCCTTTTTTAAGCTCCGCCGCATGTGGCGCATGGTCGGTTGCACAGCAGGTGATGACTCCCTCGGCGACCGCGGCCCGCAGGGCTGCAACATCGGCCCTAGTGCCGAGTGGGGGATTCATCTTCCAGTTGGCATCGTTGCCGGGTATATCTTCGGCCGCCAGCATCAGATGGTGCGGCGTTACCTCGGCCGTCACCGGCAGTCCTTCGCGCCGGGCCTCACGGATCAGGTCGATCGAACCGGCACAGGAAAGATGCTGGATATGCAGACGGCCACCGGTCTCACGTACCAGACGGATGTCACGTGCGACAGCTTCGACTTCAGCTTCGGGCGGGAAGATCGGCAAACCTGCCGAACGGGCGAGTGGTGAGTCGCGGACAACCCCGTCGCCCGCCAGCTCCGGCACAACGGCATGTTGCATGACCACCATATCAAGTGCGGCGGCGG
>CAZMGQ010000107.1:0-7208 GCA_964565855.1 uncultured Lentisphaerales bacterium
GCCGCCACCAGCCTCTCACTGTCGACGCTGCCGACTTGCGCCCCGGTACACAGTTCCTGGGCGAGGTTTGCAGCCCGTTCAATCACTTGCTTTTCAACCGCCGCATCGGTAATGGCAACCCAGATGCCCTGCGAATCGAAAATTGCCAGCGCTTCACTGAGAGCGGCTGCCGGTGCCGCCGCCTTGGCGCGGGCGACATCGAGCCCACTGGCTACCCGATGGGCCAGCACCTCGGCAACATCTTCACAGAGGTCTTCCGGCAGGGCATCCTGCGGGGCATCTGTTTTGGCGGATTGGAGACAGGGCAGACCGGCATCTCTCAGGCCTTTGCGGACCGCTCCTTCAAGGTCGATCAAGCGGGATGTCGTCGCCGTGTCCGAAGTGGGGCAAATACAGTCGGCATCTATTCCGGCATCAGGCAGCGCCTGTGCCAGAACGGTGCGGACCAGAACGGCATCCTGCTGTTGCAGTTTATGGCGGATACTTTCGAGAGGACTCATGGTTTTTCGAGCAGGGTCAGCAAATCACGGGCAACTTCGGGTGTGTCGCGATCTTCCAGCACATCCAGCAGCGGGCCCACATGATCCGGCAGCTCGACCATGGGGTTGGTCGATTGCCAGAAGAGAAGTTGTTCCTCAAGAGCCGCCGTGGAGAGACCCGATTTTTTGTGAATCAGCTTCCAGAGCGGATCCTGCGGCACCGGATAACCGGACATCCAGATAAAGCGTTCGCAGAGCCCCTCAAAGGGCGAGGCACTGGCATGGATGACATTATTGCGCGAATTGACCTCGATGCCGAGGACACTCGCATGGTCGTAGGTAAACCCGCGGATGGAGTTTTCGTCGGCTGCAGCCGGGTTGGTACTGCCGATGATGTCGCGACGGAAAACGCCCCAGGGCAGATCAAAACCCACAACCAGAACCTCGACTTCGGCACCCGGTTTGGTGAAGATCTCGCGAATCGAAGGGTAGAAACCGTTGACGACATAGCAGTCATCATCTTCAAAATAAGAGACGTAGCAACCACCACTGAGCTTGTGGGCCCGGAAGCGTGCCCAGCGGCCATGCAGTTCCTCACCGCTGATGTTGCCGAGCTTCAGACGCATCGCTTCGCCGGAGAAAATACGCCCTGCCTGGACAGCCTCATCCCAGTCCTCATCGAAGGCTGTCTTGAAGATCTCCTTGGCCGAGTCCTTCAGATTCAGTGCCAGCGCATTGTCGAAGGTGCCGCGTCGGGCATTGGCGGCATAATGCCGGTCCACCAGCCCGCCGGCACGAATTTCATCGGCAGTTACACTGCGACGGGCCAGAATCTTGATGCCGTGCTTCTCAAAGGTGTCGGTAATATGGACGAGGGTCGCCTGGGAACGGACCGCATGTGGTTTTATAAAAGTCAGTGCCTGGTTTTTGTGCATTTTTACCTCTTGAAGAGTCCGTATTTGAAGATGCAGTAGATTGCACGGAAGCCATCACGCCAGCCGATTTTTTTGCCTTCGGCATAGCTGCGGCCGTAGTAGGAAATCGGCACTTCATAGATGCGCCACTGCTTGGATCGTGCCACCTTGGCGGTAATCTCGGGTTCAAAACCGAAACGGTCTTCCTCAATCGTGATCCCCTCCAGCACCTCGCGACGGAAGAGCTTGTAACAGACTTCCATGTCGGTCAGGTTGATGTCGGTGAACATGTTGGAGAGGAAGGTCAGAAAACGGTTGCCGAGCGAATGCCAGAAATAAACAACCCGGTGCGCCCCGCCGCCGAGGAAGCGTGAGCCGTAAACCACATCGGCATGCCCCTCCAGAATCGGTGCCAGCAGTGCCGGATAATCCTTGGGATCGTACTCGAGGTCGGCATCCTGGATCAGAACGATATCGCCCGTTGCTGAGGCAAAACCGCGACGCAGAGCCGCACCCTTGCCCTGGTTTTTTTCCTGATAGGCAAAGACCCAGTCGTTATTTTCCGCCTCCAGCCGCTGCAGGATGTCACGGGTGCCGTCGGTCGAAAAATCATCCACCAGCACCAGCTCTTTTTTTAGTCCGCAGGTATCAGCCTCAACTACTTTTTCTATCAGCGACTCCAGCGTCGCCTGTTCGTTATAGACGGGAATTACGATCGATAATTTCATAAAATGCTCTTACAGAAATCAGCTTGCAATCCCTGTCAGAGTACTACCGACCGCCCCTCTGCGTCAATCAATGGATTGGCAGGCAGACCGCTCAGCGCTTGCCGGCCCGGTTGCGCTGTCCCTGCCGCTGGCCGACTTCCTTGGCACTGATCCCGAGCGACTTGGCAATCTGCTGATATGCCGCCTTGCGGTCGTTGTTTTCGGCCTGGACCACTGACGCCTTGTCGCCGACGGCATTGGCGTCGCGGATCTTAAGATAACCGTCGGCAGCCTCTTCGACCGCACCGGCCTTAACAAGGGCACTGATCACCGGACGGCGCTGCGCAGTCCGGGCGCGAATGGCGGCAGCGTCGTTAGCCAACGCCGTACCGACTGTCAGAAGTGCGACGACCAGCAGTGTTAAAATTCTTTTCATGGCTGTTCCTCCTCAGTGAAATCGCCAAAATAACGGTCGAGCTCACGATCGACCTTGAGATTGATATCCATTGTGATATGGATCGGCTTGATCTCGTGCTGACTCTTGAGCGACAGGCAGCCGCTGCCCGCCAACATCAGCAGCAGTGTTGCCGCCATCAGACGTGGTGTGATTTTTCGTTTCATTTTCTCCTCCTCAGTCTTGCCGCTGTCCCAGCGACATGCCGACATTTAACAACGTTTCCAACGGACCACGCAAGTTCAACGTGGCATCGACCGGCGTCGGACGGCGCCGATCGCGCGACTGTCCCTGCAACCGAACCGTCAGCAGCAGCTCCCCTCCCGACTCGGGCGGATGCAGCTCAATTGCAAAGGCCGTAAAGCGAAAATCCTTCAGCGCCCGCGTCAGATTCTGCCTCACATCACGTGCCAACCCTGCCTGAGCCAGCAGCGCTTCAAGCGGACCGGTGTCATACAGCTTGATCAGCCCCTCATGCCCCGGTATCGAATAGAGATACGACGTGCTGAGCCGCCAGCGCTCATCGGCATAGCGCACCGGAATGCGTCCGTAGAGACGTCCCTCACCGGTGCCTGCCAGGGGCTTGATAAGCTGCAGAAGCTGCGCCACCTCAATCCCGTCAACATAAAGGACGCATTCGGTGTCGTGTTTATTCAAATCGAAATTCAGCGCATAAGTATGCAGTTGACCGCCGAGCCAGTTGAGATCGGCACTGGCGACCCTGATGCGCCCCGGCTCCATCTGCCAGCGTATCTCGCCGCCATCAAACCCCATTTTGGCAACTCGTGCACTCTCAAACCGCAGAACCTGTTCGCCGAACGTACGCAGCCGGTCGCGCCGCAGCATCAGTTCCACCTGTCCCCCGACTCCCATGACCTCCCAGTTGGCGGCAGCGGCAGCCAGATTTGTCACACTGCCCATCATGGTAACGGTCAAACGATCCGCCGCACCACGTAGAGTAGCACTGCCACCGACCCTCCCACTGACAGACAAGCCCTCAAGCGGCACAAAGCTCAGCAGCAGCCGCGTGAAGTCGTCGTCTCCCCCCAGATCATGCTCAGGCAGCCGTGCCTCCAAAGTCCAATTGCCGGCCTGTGGCAGAGTCGCCTGAAGTTGCAGGCTGGCGGCACTCTGACCCATTGTGGCTGCCGCTTCCAGCGTCAAAAACTGATTGGTCAGTCCACCCTGCAGATTCAGCTTCAGATCATCCCCCAGCCCTGCACTCCAGCCGCTGCCCCCGCCCTCTTCCCCCGGCTGCCAACGTCCATCGAGCATGACAGTCCAGATTTCCGGTGCAATTTCCTCCACCAGACCATCCACCAGGATACTGCCGGGACTTGTGCCGTCTTCTTCTTCAAAAATCAGACTGCTGCCGGCAACCTGCAGGTGACGCAATGGTAACTGACCCGAAAACTCGCTGCTGGACTTGCGTGACGCACTGTTGCTGAAGAGATTGAGCAGCGGCAGGTGCCACCGGCCATCCTCACGCCGCATAACGGCCTGAACATTGTTCAACTCCAGCGATGCCAGCTTGCCACGCACCAGGCTGCCCCCGTCGAACCCCACCTCGATACTCCCGATCGACCCCACTGGAATTTCAGTTCCGGGCAGTTGCAGGTTGTCCAGTGCCACAAACCCCCACCGGGCCTCCCGCACTTCGAAGTCCAGCGGTTCATCGCTCATACCGCCCCAGAACCAGGTCACACTCCGCTCCACCACCTGCGGCAGCTTCCAGCGCAGCAACAGCAATGCCAGCACAATCAGCCCTACCGCCAGCAGCAATACCCATCGCCAGCGCGAACGCCTAACCCGCCTCCCCAGGCGCCCACCCCTCTGCCCCTGCCCTTTAGACTTGTAACGCCCCCTGCTCATACCCCCCAGCCTACCCCTCCCACGCCCCCACGTCAATTTTCAGTTTCAAACAAACAATTCCTTAATATTGTAATAAAATTTTTCATTACAGTATTTCTACAGACAAACAAAAGCAAAACCTGCATTTCAAGAACTGCCGCATCATCCTGCAAGTGCTTCAACGTCAATAGAACTTGCCTAAGTAAACAGTTTCAAAACTTTGGTAATAAAATTTTTTATTACAGCTTGCACAATATAAAAATAAAAGCGAAACCTGCAACTTCATGAACTACCGTGACGTTTTGAAGTCAATATACCCCGTCCAAACTAACAGTTTCACAATATAGTAATGAAATTCTTTATTACAGTATGACAACATGAAAATAAATGAAAAACCTGCTGATTTCAAAAACTGTCCTGCCGTTTTGAAGATGGTTAAAGTCAGTAGTACTGATGTGCGGAAACAAAAGGATCAAAATTCGGTTTGCGGAAAAAAGAACTGGTTTTCACAAATACTCCCGGTCTTTTCTGCCATTTTTAAGCAAGAATTGCCCAATTTGGGCACAGCTCAGCCGTCCTCACCTGTCGTGCGAGGGAAGCTCTGCCTTTTTTGTGCGTCTCCCCGGTGTCAGGCAGGAAGATTTTCGAGCTGCTGTTTGATTTTCTCCAGCAGTCGTTCCACATTTTCACCGTCCGGCGGTGGCTCCTCTCCCGCCTGCAACGCCATCAGGCTGCGCAAGAGCATTTCGAGCGATCCCTCAAGCCCCAGCCCGGCCGACTGCATGACTTCGAGCACATGTGGCGAAATGTAAGGGCGATAACGTCGCTCGCCCGTGACCTGGTCGAGTGCCAGGAGAAGCTGGTTGACGCTTTTCGCACCTTCGAGCAGCTCGGTCAACCGCTTGCGGCAGGCACGGATCTCGGCCAGCAAACGCGGGCGTTTGACTGTGAGCGCAAACTTCTTGTCGGGATTGAATTTGCGTTTGCGGTCTTCAGCTTCGGTGCCCGGCAGCACCCATTCGAGTGGCAGGTATTCCGGCAACCTGATGGCCCGTGCCGTAACCTCCGCCAGCTTGCGATAACCGATGGCTGAAGCATAGGGAATGGCTTTGTTGCAATGTTCGCGCAACCAACCCTTGAGGCCTGCCTCACGGGCTACAATGCGCCCATGACGGTTGTAAACCAGGCTCGAATCGACGTACTGTGTGACGTTGAGCAACATCGCGCCGAACTTGAGGGCTTCTATCGGCTGGTGGTTTTCTTTCCACTTATGCCACTGTTCGATAACATCCACAGCAAGAGGACATCCCAGCAGCCGATAACGTGAGGGACGGCAGTTTTTCCAACTGCGCATGGTTTTTACCAGCTTTTCACCACTCTTGACCGTCATTCGCGCCGTGCCCTTGATTGCCATCAGGCCCAAATCCCCGACAGCCATCTTGACCTGATGGAGCACCCACGACTCGTGCGGCTCACGCCACTCCGCCCACCCCTCCGGCTCACGGCTTTTGTCATACCTTTTTTTCATGGCACCTCCCCTTCTTTTGCAACACATTTTGAGGGTATTTGTTTTTTTTGTCAATACTGTAATAAAATTTTTTATTACAGTATTAATGCTTGCGCATTTTTCTCTTGTGCTGAAGTTTTGGGACACTTGTAGCAGGTTGTGCGAAAAAGTTTGATCTGCCGCGGTTTTGCAGTGGTCGCAAAAAGATTTCGTTTTTTGTCTGAAAAAGCTAAGATAGAGCTTTTCAACAGGACAAATTCTTTTTCCGGGGATTTACGCATGACACGCGAACAACAGATAATGGAGTACCATCGTGGCGGCAAGATTTCGCTCGCACTGCCACGGCCGCTCAAAACGGTTGACGATCTCTGTCTGGCCTATACGCCCGGCGTGGCTGTGGCAGTGCAGAAGCTGGCACATGATCCAGCCGCGGCATTGACCTACTCCGCCAAGGGCAATCTTGTGGCCGTCGTTACCGATGGCTCCGCCATCCTCGGGCTCGGCGACCTCGGCCCGACGGCTAGTATTCCGGTCATGGAAGGCAAGGCTGTCCTGTTCAAGGCTTTTGCCGATGTCGATGGCTGGCCTGTACCGCTCAATAACTGCCGCGTCGGCGGAGGCAATACCGGCAAGACCGACCCGCAGCGTGTGATCGATGCCGTACTGCAGATCGCTCCAATGTATGGCGGCATCAACCTCGAAGATATCGCTGCCCCGGCCTGCTTCGAAATCGAGGACCGCCTCGACGAACTGCTCGACATCCCGGTTTTCCACGACGATCAGTGGGGCACCGCAGTCATCACCCTGGCGGGTGTGATTAACTATGCCAAGCTCTGCAACCGCTCGCTCGAAGAGCTGCGCGTGGTAATCAACGGTGCCGGAGCAGCCGGCACAAGGATCCGCGACATGCTGGTAGCCGCCGGCACGACCCAGATCGTGATGTGTGACTCCAAAGGTGTCATTTACCACGGCCGCCCCGGCCTCGAAAACGATCCGCGCCGCGCCGCTCTGGCAGCAGATACCAAAGCCCGGACACTTGATGAAGCCATGCGCGATGCTCATGTCTTTGTCGGAGTCTCGATTGCCGACTGTCTCAGTGGCGATGCTGTCGGCTCGATGGCCGACTACCCCGCCATCTTCGCCATGGCCAATCCCAACCCCGAGATCCAGCCGGAGCTGGTGGCCGAGGTCATGGGCAAGCGCCCCTACGTCATGGCTACCGGTCGGTCGGATTATCCCAACCAGATCAACAACGTCCTCTGTTTCCCCTTCCTCTTCCGCGGCGCCCTCGACACC
>CAZMGQ010000108.1:0-7139 GCA_964565855.1 uncultured Lentisphaerales bacterium
CACACAATCTGAGAGCAAATGCAGCTTGCGGCTCATCCAGCATTCCAGAATCACGGGCAATTCACAGGTGCCCAGCAGCTTTTCCACCAGCGGATGACTCTCGATGATCGGCTGGGTAATAACAAATTGTGCACCGGCATCAACTTTGCGCTGCAGTTTGGCAAACTCATGATCTTCCGGCTCAAAGGGGTTGAAAGCCACACCAGTTTCGAATCGCCCCGGATGTCGCTTTTCAATATAACGCAACAACTCAACCGAAGTTACCGACTGCAGGTCGGCGAATCCGAGTTCGCTCGGGTCGAGCTTGGCAAAGCGTTCGGAGCCATCGCCGGTTACGGCCAGCAGATAGCGAACGCCGAGCTTTTCGCAGGCGTCGAGTATCTCGTCGAGACCCTCTTTGGAGTGGAAGGAGTTGAGGTGTACCAGCAGTTGCTCCGGCTTCACCTCCAGCCCCAGTTCCTCGATCAGCTCTGTCGCCTGGAACGAAGGCCAACCCATGGCATTGTCGGTAATACAGGCACAGAGACCATCGGCCATCACCCGCTCGTACTTGGTGGCAAAGAGTTCGAGGTCGGCTTCCAGTTTTTGTGAGTCCTGTTTGGGGGGCAGAATTTCGACATGGTAAATGCGGTTGTCGATATGCGCTTTCATGTGTTCTCCGATTGTGACAGACAATTATAAAAATGGTGTGGCTCAGAAAAGTCCGCGGACACGCCCGGTTGATGTATCAACATCGATGCGACGGTAAGCCGGGTCGGACGAAGTGCCGGGCATCAGCTTGATATCGCCGGCCACCGGCACGATAAAGTCGGCACCCCGGTAGAGCAGAATATCCCGCACCGGCAGGGTCCAGCCGCGTGGGCGGCCCTTGGCAGCCGGATCGTGCGACAGGCTCAGGTGCGTCTTGACCATGCAGGTGCCGAGTGTGGCCGAGTCCGGGTCAGCCTCAATCTCGCGCAGTTTTTCCAGCGCCAGCGGTGCAAAGCTCACGCCATCGGCACCATAAACCTCGGTCGCGATCCGCTCAATCCGGTCACGATGCGGCAGTTCCAGCTCATAAAGCGGTTTGAAATCCTGCGGCTGTTCGCAGGCTTCAATCACAGCCTCGGCCAGCTCTATCGCTCCCTCGCCGCCCAGCAGCCAGTGGCGGCTGACAGCCACCTTTGCCCCGAGAGCCTCGGCCGCACGTCGCACAATAGCCACCTCCTCATCGCTGTCGGTTTCGAAGTGATTGATGCACACCACCGGCGCAATGCCGCTCTTGCGCACCGTTTCAATGTGTGCGACCAGATTTTCGACACCCTGCTCGACCAGTGCCGGATTCGACTCGGTGTAAGCCCGGTCGAGCGGGGCACCCGGCGCCACGCGCGGACCGCCGCCGTGCATCTTGAGTGCCCGGATCGTACAGACAACCACCGCTGCATGTGGCGTCAGGCCCGACATGCGGCACTTCAGGTTCCAGAACTTTTCAAACCCGATATCGGCCCCGAAACCGCTTTCAGTAACATGGTAATCCGCCAGCTTCAAGGCCAGCCGGTCCGCCACAATCGAGGATTGTCCGATCGCTATATTGGCAAAGGGGCCGGAATGGACAAATACCGGCTGCCCCTCAATTGTCTGTACCAGGTTCGGATAAATCGCCTTGTGCATGATCGCCGTCATCGCACCGGCCACTTCGAGGTCATCCGCCGTGATCGGCTGGCCGCTCTTCGAGGTCGCCACCACAATGCGACCGAGGCGCCGCCGCAGGTCCTTCAGGTCATGCGCCACCGCCAGAATCGCCATCACTTCCGACGATACGGTAATCGCAAAGCCGCTGCGCATCGTGAAGCCGTCCATCTTCTCACCCAGACCGATCACGATCTGGCGCAATGCCTGGGCCGAGAAGTCCATCACCCACTGCATCGCCACCCGCCGTGGGTCGATGTCGAGCCGCGTCAGGCCGCGCCGGGCGAGCGTCGCATCGTCGTAGTTGAATTCGTGCTGCAACCGGCTCGTCAAAGCCACCATCGCCAGATTGTTGGCGTTGGTGATTGCGTCGAAGTCACCCGTCAGGCCGAGGTTGAAATCTGTCAGCGGAATGCACTGGGCCATGCCGCCGCCCGCCGCCCCGCCCTTGATGTTGAAGGTCGGTCCGCCGGATGGCTGGCGGATAGCGCCGGTGGCACGTTTGCCCAGCTTGCCCAATCCATCGACCAGGCCGATCGCGGTAGTCGTTTTGCCTTCACCCAGCGGAGTCGGGGTGATAGCTGTCACGTCGATATACTTGCCGTTGGGACGGTCGGCCAGCCGCTCCAGCACAAGCTGGTGGTTGACCTTGCCGATATAGTGTCCATAGGGCATCAGTTCCGCCGGCTCCAGCCCCAGTTCGGCAGCCAGCGTGCCGATGGGCTTCATAAACTCTTCGGCGGCTTCGGCAATCTGCCAGTCTGCCAGATGTGGTGCGGGTCGCTTGATCATCAGATACTGCCTTCGCGTGCTGCGGTAATAAAGTTCATGCCAAACTCATCCAGACCGCAGAGCAGGTCGCTCGCCAGCTTGTAGGCCGCCGTGTCAGTCTGTATGTTTTCCAGAACACTGTCGTTGATCTGGGCCGGATCGACAATCCCGCCGTCACAGCCGTGGACATGACACAGGTATGCAAAAACCTGATTGATCAGCAGGCGCTTGGGCAGGCCATAAGAAACATTACTCAGGCCCGGTGCGAAGTGGATCTCCTCACCCCAGGTCTCGCGACAGGCACAGATCGTGTCGATCACCTTCAGCCCGTTGGTACCATCCACCGAAACCGGCAGCACCAGCGGATCCAGATAGATGTCATCGTGAACGATGCCGTTATCCGTGAGAATCTCCAGCAGGTCGGTAAAGTTGTTCATCCGGTCCTCGACCGAATCGGGCATGCTGCGCGTACCGGTCGCACCTGCGATCACTTTGGCGCCAGCCTTGGCGGCCACCGGAATAAACTCCGACCGTTCCAGCGAAACCGAATTTATGAGGGCCTTGCCCCGGCCGGTCAAACAGGCCTTAAGACCGACTTCCAGAATCTCGGCATTGGAGGAGTCGATACTGAGCGGCAGCCTGGAGGCCTCCTGCACGACTTTTGCGGCCCAGGCGATGGCTTCGATTTTCTCGGCCTGATCGTGGCTGTATTCATCGATATTGATATCGAGAAAATGCGCCCCCGCAGCCTCCTGCTCACGTGCCATGGCCTGCAGATAAGCCCGACCGGCGGCACTTTCGGCCTCATTGCCCCGCATACCCTGCCGGATTGCCACCGCGACATGCCTCACCTTGCCGTTGGCCCATTCCTCACCCTCGACAATGTCCGTCGGGATCGGCAGGTAGCATTTCTCCCCTCCATCACGAAATGTCAGCGCCTGACCGCCCCCGGAAATCGCCTCTACAAACTTGCCCCCGGTCAGACGTATGCGGGTGCAGTGGATGTTTTCGCCGACGATAATGAACTTGCCTTGCATTGAAAATCCTCCGTTTGTGGAAGCTCTGCATTATCGCCCCCTTATCCCAAAACCGCAACCAGCAATTAAAAATCGCACTTATATCTATCTTGGCCCTGTTTTCACCCTGCTCGCAAGAATCTTCCACAGTTTTTGGGCATTTTTTTTGGGACTTGCCACAAAAAGCCAATTCCCCTATAGTATAGCGACTTAGTTGCAATAACTAACTGGAAATGAAGGAGAAATTGTTATGTCCAAGGTAACCTTTCACGATGATCCTGTAAATCTCAGCGGCAGTCTGCCTGCCGTGGGCCAGGCCGCGCCGGCTTTTTCGCTGGTGGGCGGTGATCTGGCTGAGGTCAGCCTTGCCTCACTGGCGGGCAAGGTCGTAGTGCTGAACATTGTACCCAGCCTCGATACCCCTATCTGTGCCCTTTCCGCCAAGCGTTTCAACGCCGAGGCGTCAGCTCTGCCGAACACGGTGATTGTCAACGTTTCGGCCGACCTGCCCTTTGCGCAGAAGCGTTTCTGCAGCGCGGAAAACCTGGAAGATATTGTGAATCTTTCCACCTTCCGGGCTCCGTCATTCGGCAAGGACTATGGCGTGACCATTCTCGACAGTCCGCTGGCCGGCTTGCTGGCGCGGGCCGTGGTGGTGGTCGATGGTGACGGCAAGGTAGCCTACACGCAGTTGGTGCCGGAGATCGGTCAGGAGCCGGATTACGAGCCGGTTCTGGCAGCCGTCAAGGCGCTTGTCTGAAAAGTCGGTTTTAACCACCGATCAGCCGCTGGAAGAGTGCGGCATATTGGCTGATAGTGTCGCGGATGTGGAAACGCTCCGCGACACGCTGGTATCCGGCCTCGCCCATGCTCTGCCGCAGGGCGGGATCGGTCCGCAGGTGCCGCAGGGCATCGGCGATGGCGGTGGCGTTGCACTGGGGCACCAGGATTCCGCTGTGGCCGTCTGAAACCAGTTCGGGCAAGCCGCCGACATTGGTGGCGACAACCGGAATACGCTGCGACATGGCTTCGATGGCGGCCCGAGGCAGACCTTCGCGCGCCACCGAGGGCACAACCAGCACGTCGCTGCTGCCGATCAGTGCTGCGGCATCGGGTCGATACCCGAGTACTATGACGCGATCGGCTAACCGCGGGTCTTTAAGCGTACGTCTGACGGAGTTGTCGGCGATCTCCCCGATCAGAATAACCCGCACCGGTTCGTCAGCCGGAATCAGGCGCAGTGCCTTGAGCAGGTGGGGAACCACTTTAACGGGGCGGATGCGTCCGGCAAAAGCCACGGTGAGGGTGCCGGGTGATGCTTCGGGCAGGGGCTCCTGCGGCTGCAGGTCGGCATACCAGTCCGGATCGTGTCCTTTATAGATACGTGTCACGCGGCTAGGGTCGATCCCGGCTCTGCCGGTCAGATATTCCGCCACGGCGTCCGAGACCGAGACGATATGGGCGAGCCGGCGATGGAAGTAGGTCAGCCAGCAGGCCGGATCCCAGCGTGAGAGGTGGCCGACTGTGCCACGGTAGCCCACGACGGGCACCTGTTTTTTTCGTGTGGCAGCCAGAGCGGCGGCGAGGGTACGGTTGATGGGGGCATAGACGAGGTCGCAATCGCCCTCACGGATTTTGCTGCGTATCAGGCGTCGGGCACTGGCCTGGATTCGGCTGCGAACCTCGAGTGCGGTACACTCGATCCCGGCCTGTTGCATGGTCTGCAACGATTCCGGCGGAATCTTGGGATCGTGAATTACACTGAGGCGCATGCCCTGCTGGTGCAGCCCGGCAAAGATAGCCGCTTCCGAACGATCAATGCCGTTGGCTGCGACCAGGATGTGTGGTTCCTCCTTCACGGCACAAACAGCTCCTTGGTCGGATAGAGCGGGTCGGTCGTCAGTCGGACCCCCAGTCGGCGCAACCCGGCTTCGTCGGCTGCCGTTGTGATATGGGTCATGTGGATGTCGCAATCGCGCAGTTCGGGCAGTTTTTCGATGGCCTTTTCGGCCGCATTGCTATGGATGGCGGTGATGGCGAGGGCGATCAGCAGTTCCTCGACATTGAGGTTGGAATTACGCTGTTTGAGGGTTTGCGATTTGAGGCGGGTGACGGACTGGACGACGTTTTCGGGCAGCAGGTGGATCCAGTCGGGGATGCCGGCGAGGTGCTTGAGGGCGTTGAGGATGACGCTTTAGGCATCATAGAGCAGGGGCGAGTTTTTGCCGGTGATGATGGTGCCGTCGTGCAGTTGCAGCGCCGCACCACAGAAGATGCCACGGAAACCCTTGCCGCCCGTCTGGGCATCGACCGCTGCCTGCCGTGCCGGGGAAACGACAACCCGGTCAGTCTCCTGCAGGCCCATATTGCGCATCAGAGTCCAGAGGCGCTTGACCTCATGTTCGGCATTGCGTCCCATGGCGAGGCCGCTGGAGCCGCGGAACATGCGTCGGATGATTTCTTGTCGCGAAGCTTCGCGTACGGCAGCGTCGTCGCGGATGGCTTCGGCAACGGTGTTGACCCCCATATCGGTCGGCGACTGGTAGGCCTCGCCCATGACTCGCTTCAGCAGGGATTTGAGAATAGGAAAGGCGGCCACATCGCGGTTGTAGTTGGTGGCGCTGCGGCCATAGGCTTCGTGGTGGAAGGGATCGATCTGGGTAAAATCGCAGATGTCGGCCGTGGCGGCCTCGTAGGCGATATTGAGCGGATGGGTGGTGGGCAGATTCCAGACCGGGAAGGTCTCGAACTTGGCATAGCCGGCCTGTGTGCCACGGTGGTGTTCGTGGTAGAGCTGGGTGAGGCAGGTAGCCAGTTTGCCGCTGGAGGGACTGGGAGCGATGACAGCCACGATCGGACGTTCGGTTTCGATAAAGGGATTCTGGCCGTAGCCCTCGTCGCTCAGAATACGATCGACATCCGTCGGATAACCGACAGTGGCCGAATGTTTTACAACCTCGATGCCGAGACGTTCGAGTTTGGCGGAAAAATTGACTGCGGCAAGAATTGAGGGGTCAAAGCGGTTCATCACAACAGCCCGCACGCGCAGACCCCAGGCCCGGACTTCGTCGATCAGTCGCAGAACCTCGTTGTCGTAGGTTGTGCCGAAATCCGCCCGGTAACGGGGGTTGGCAACATCACCGGCATAGACACAGACCAGCACATCGATCTGGTCTTTGAGTCCCTGCAACATGCGGATTTTGACATCCGGGTCGAAGCCCGGCAAAACTCTGGCGGCATGCAGGTCCTGCAGCAGCTTGCCCCCGACTTCGAGGTACAGTTTGTTGCCGAAGCGGGCGGCACGCTGCATGATCGCCGTGCGCTGCAATTCGATATAGCGGTCGTTGTCGAAAGCTGCCATCAGGTGGCTACTCCAATTCAAATTCGATGATTACTACGGGAAAACGGTCGGCAAAGCCATCCGGCAGATTAGTGATCTGGCGGACGGCTGCGGCGGCACGTTCGACGGAGGCATCCATCGCGGCACTGCCGGAGCCCTGGACGAGACGGCGGTTTTCGATGACTCCGAAGCGGCTCAGCTTCAGCTCGATCTGTGCCGGGCGGCGTCCGCGCTGGTCGATACCCGGTCGGACCCAGGCGGCATAGAGACTGCTTTTCAGTGCTGCCAGGGCGCGTTCGTCGGCACCCGGAATCACAGTGCGGTCGGAGGGTTTGGCTCCCTGA
>CAZMGQ010000109.1:0-7109 GCA_964565855.1 uncultured Lentisphaerales bacterium
AAAACGAAGCGATGATGCTCTGGAGTTCCAACCTCGTTCACGCTGCCCAGGTTACAACCAATCGGCAGGCATTTTATGAGTTGATCCGCGATGGCTATCGACTGAATCCGAAGACTTCAAGGATCCATCGAGACTCGGTTTATACCTTTATGCATTTTCACTACTTCAATGATACTGCTTATATGCAACAGATTTGGAGCGATAGCAATCTCGTTGGACGCGCCCGCTCCTGGGTGAATATGTCTTATGAGCAAAGGACCGGAACCTGGTTGCCACGGTTGAATTCTGCACCTGGTCCACCCCAGGGAGGTGAGCCTTGAAAAGAAACTCCCTAACCCTGTTCCTGTTTGCATTTTGCTTTGGCTCGAAGGCTGGGCAGGAGATGCATTTGGAATGGGACTCAGCTCTACCGCTGCAAGCCGCAACCAGCGATTTGACAGGCGTGGGACATGCAATCTCCCAGAGTGAAACCAGCTTGGTTTTCAAGATTGATCAACTATGGTTTGGAAACGTTACGAATGACACCGTGACGTTCAATACATCGTATTTAGGTCCACTCCCCACCAATGGATGTCATGTGATCTTTTTTGCCTCAAAACGCCAGTCGTTCCTGTCGTTGAAAACGGAATTGCATTATAGTTGGATATTCAACATGCAGGAGTACCGTAGCACCAATGCTCCAGACGGGCTGCATTTTTTTGCTTTAGATCGTTCATGGTTTCCTGTTACAACCGAGAATGAGGCTATGGTCAACTGGAGTTCCAACCTTGTTCACTCTGCCCAGGTTACAACCAACCGTCAGGCGTTTTATGAGTTGATTCGTGACGGATACCGGCTGCACCCGGAAAGCTCCAGAATTCATCGCGATTCAGAATATACTTTCATGTACTCTGGTCTTTTTATGTCAACAGACTTTATGAGCCAGATATGGACTGACACAAAACTTTTGGGAAGAGCTCGCTCCTGGGTCAACATGTCCTATCAACAAAAAACTCAAACCTGGTTGCCTCGACTGAATGATGCACCAGTTTCACCCGAGGGAGGTGTACCTTGAAAAAACGGTTGGTTTCTGACTGGCTGCCGTTTTTTGCGTGTTCTTGAGTTTTGAACAATTCGGGATTATACTGCCCCCAACTTGACGGCAGATGTAAAAAAGAAGGATTGCATGGGGAATACCAATCTGACCAGAGCTAAACGGGCCAAGAATGATGAGTTCTACACCCAGTTTGCCGATATCGAGAAGGAGATGATGGCCTATCTCGATTACGATCGTGATGTCTTCCGTAACAAGACTATCCTCCTGCCGTGCGACGATCCCGAGTGGAGCAACTTCACCAAGTTCTTTGCCCAGAACTTTACCCGTTTTGGCCTGAAAAAGCTGATCAGCACCAGCTTTGCGCTGGAGAGCAAGACCTATAAAACGCCGTTGCAGTTGTCGCTTTTTGAGGTCAATGACCCCAGATTCGACGAGTACAAGACCAATATCAACGGCAAGATCTTCACCCTGACGCGTGATGCCACCGGCGACGGTAAAATCGACATCAACGATCTCGAATGGGAGTATATGGAAGGCGACGGCGACTTCCGCAGCGAGGAGGTGACCAGGCTGCGTGATGAAGCCGATATGGTCATCACCAATCCCCCCTTCTCCCTCTTCCGTGAGTTTCTGGCCTGGATAGTTGAGGGCGGTAAACAGTTCTCCATCATCGGCAACATGAACGCCATCACCTATAAAGAGGTCTTTCCACTGATCAAGGATGACAAGATGTGGCTGGGGGCAACCGGCCATGGCAAAGATATGGTTTTTGCCGTGCCAGAAGGTGCCGAAGTGGCGGAAAGTGATCGACAAAAAGCGGCTCGCCTGGGATACGTCGGCAACTTCACACGTTTGGGCAATTCCACTTGGTTCACCAGCATCGACCATGGTCGGCGTCACGAGCCGTTACCGCTGATGACCATGGCTGAGAATATCCGCTACAGCCGCCGCAAAGAGGTACGTGAAAACGGTTATCCCAGGTACGATAACTATGATGCCATCGAGGTTCCGTTTACGGAAGCAATTCCCCGCGATTATAAGGGGGTTATGGGAGTCCCCATCAGCTTTCTGGATAAATATTCACCGGAACAGTTTGAGATATTGGGTGCTACCGAGAGCGAGGGCAAAGGTTTTTCCAATGGTCTATGGGATGAATCAAGCCAAGTGTCGCAAGCACTGGCTAACGGATCCCGTGTTTATAAACGGATTTTTATCCGGCATAGGAGATAAATCTGAATCGGAATCGCCATCGCTATCGGGATCGCTATCGGGATCGGGATCGAAAGGGGAAATATGACGATTTTTTCGACAACGATAGCGATTGCGATGGAGAACTGAATTTATGAAAACCACACTGCGCACTGAAATAACAGTTCGGGAGATTTGCGAGGGTTTTGTCTATAATGAACTAGAAGGTCGGGGTCTCTTCGGGCTGTCAGGCAAACTCACGATTCAGCCCGAATATCAACGCAACTATATCTATGCCACCAAGGGGCGTGAGGCGGGAGTGATCGACTCTCTGCTTAAGGGCTATCCTCTGGGCTTGATCTATTTCAACAAAGTGGCCGACGGGACTTTTGAAGTGCTTGATGGTCAGCAGCGAATCACCAGTATCGGACGTTTTGTGACCAATCGCTTTGCCATCAAAGACGAGAGCGGCATGGAGCAATATTTCAGTGGTCTGGCGAGTGATAAACAAACCAGAATTCTCGAGACCCCTCTTTTGATCTATGAGTGTGAGGGAGTCGAGAGCGAAATCAAAGAGTGGTTTGAGACTATCAATATTGTGGGAATACCCCTGAACGATCAGGAAATACGAAACGCGATTTTCTCCGGTCCCTTTGTGACACTTGCCAAGGCGGAGTTCAGCAACAGCCAGAATGCCAACATCCCCAAGTGGAGCACATACATCAAAGGGAGTGCCGACAGGCAGGAGTTTCTTGAACGTGCGCTTGAGTGGGTCAGCAAAGGGCGTGAAAATATCGGCGAATATATGAGCCGCCATCGTGCTGCCAACAGTATCGACGAGTTAAAGCGCTATTTCAACAGTGTGATCGATTGGGCGGGCACCGTTTTTACCTGTAATGAGAGCGAAATGCGCGGGCTGGAGTGGGGACGACTCTACGAAGAGCACCACCACAAACCATACAATACCAAAGAGGTAGCTGCCAAAGTCAGACAACTGCTTGAAGATCCCTACGTCAAAAATCGGCGTGGTGTCTTCGAGTATATTCTTGGAGGTTGCAGCGACACCAACCTGCTTGACGTGCGGGTTTTTGACGATGCAACCAAACGGGATGTTTATAACCGGCAAACCGCCGCAGCCAAAGGGCAAAACCTCTCCAACTGCCCGCTCTGCGCCCTCGGTCACGATGCTAACAAACAGAAAATATGGGCCTTACGCGAGATGGATGCCGATCATGTGACAGCCTGGAGCAAAGGTGGCAGCAGCGATATCAACAACTGCCAGATGCTCTGCAAAACCCACAACCGGGCGAAGGGCAACAGGTGATATTTTTCCTGCGAAATCGCTCCTGGGGTTCCAGATGCTCCCCTTGTCACTGACCGATTACTCAGTGAAGAGAAGTTTGACTACCCAGGCGGCAATAAAATAGACTAAACTACAGGTTCTATGTCGGGAACATCCTCCAAAACCACCCATCCCTTTTTCAAGCACCGCGAGCTGCTGGCGATGCTGGTGGCGCGTAATCTGAAGATCCGCTACAAGGGTACGGCTTTGGGATTCCTCTGGTCGCTGCTGACACCCGGACTCTTTATATTAATGTATGCGCTATTCGCCAAAATACTGCGTTTCAGCGGCTCGCGCGAAGGTTATCTGGCATTTCTCGTGACGGGCATCATCGTCTGGCAACTGACTGCCTCCTGCCTCAACGACTCGCTCAATGCGATTGCCGGCAACGCCAATCTGGTCAAAAAAGTGGCCTTCCCGCGTGTGATCCTACCGATCTCGACCGCCCTTGCCAACATGGTCAACTTTCTGCTGACTCTGCTGGTGCTGGTGGTGTTTCTCCTGATCGGGAAGGTGGCGGATCTGTCGCGCTTCTGGTGGATTTTGCCGGCTCTGGCCGTGCAGCTCGGGCTGGTAGTCGGGCTTTCCTGCCTGGCGGCGACTTCGAACGTCTTTTTCCGTGATACGCAGCACATCGTCGGCATCGGCTCACAAGCCTGGTTTTTTCTGACCCCGATCTTTTATCCGCTCGAAATGCAGACGGCGCTGCTCAAGGGCCGCTGGGCCGACCTCGTTTATTTAAATCCCATGACCGGGGTACTGGCCGCCTGGCGGACGGCGTTGCTGGGTGACTCTCCGGCCACGGGGTTGCAACTGGGCATCTCGACGCTGGTGGCGGCATTGGTGCTTTTCGCCGGTCTGCTGGCCATGCGACGCGGCAACCGTTTTCTGGGGGACCTGCTCTGATGCCGCAAACAGTTATCACAGTCGATCGGGTAACCAAGCAGTTCCGCCTGGCCAGCAGCAGTGCTTCGCTCAAGACACGTGTGCTGGATCTGATGCGCCGCCGCAAACCACGTCTCTTCACCGCACTCGACGATGTGAACCTGACTGTGCAACGTGGCGAAACGCTGGGTATCATCGGTGCCAACGGTGCCGGTAAATCGACCTTGCTGGCGATCATTGCCGGGACCATTTATCCGACTGCCGGACAGGTCCGGACAGAGGGTGTCGTCTCGTCGCTGCTCGAACTCGGGGCTGGGTTTCACCCCGATCTGACGGGACGTGAAAATGTGTTTCTCTACGGCGCAATCATGGGCATTCCCCGTGAGACGATGCGGCAGCGTTTCGATGCGATTGTCGAGTTTGCCGGGCTGGCGGAGTTTATCGACCAGCCGGTGCGTTTCTACTCTTCGGGCATGTATGTGAGGCTCGGTTTTGCTGTGGCTGTGCAAGTCGATCCGGATATTCTGCTGATCGACGAAGTACTGGCGGTGGGCGATGCCGATTTTCAGCAGCGGTGCCTGGCAAAAATGGCCGAATTCCGCAAGCTGGGCAAATCGATGCTGATCATTTCCCACGATATGCATACCATCCGCTCGGTGGCCGACCGGATCGTGGTTCTCGACCGAGGCAAGGTTCTCGGCACCGGTGCTCCAGGCGAACTGGTGGCACGTTACCAGGCCCATGCCGTGGGCGAAAGGGCGCAGGGGCGTCAACGCGAATGGGGGACCGGCGAGGCGGTGCTGACGGAGATTCAGCTCGTCGGTGCCGACGGTCTGCCGTGCGATGTGGTAGCATCTGACCGGCGGCTTTTTGTAAAGATGGATTATGGTGCCAACAAACGAATCGAGGCCCCGACGATCGGATTTTCCATCTCGGATGCGGAGGAACGGTCTGTTTTCGGCAGCAATACCGAACTCGACGGAGCCAGCCTGCCGGAGATTGAAGGTGAGGGCTCACTGACGCTGGAGGTCGATACCAGCCTGCTCCAGGCGGGCGACTATTTCTGTTCGTTTTCGCTGCACAGTCGCGACCATACGGTCAACTACCACCGGCTCGAAAACGTGCTGCCGTTCCACCTCGAACAAACTCTGGAGTTCGACGGGCTCGTCAAGCTGGAGAGTCGCTGGCACTGAGGGCTCAGAAGCCCAGATCGTCGTCGAGCACCACGCCGAGCAGTTCGAGAATACGGTCGAGGTCTTCGTTGCCGTAGAAATCGATCTCGATACGTCCCTTGCCGCGCCGTCCATTTGCAAAACGCACCGAAGGCGCCAGACGTATATTGGTACCGAAACGCGTATGCAGTTTTTCCAGCAGCAGCGCCAGGTGGTCTCCCGGAATATCCGGTGTTACGCTGCGGACGCGCGGCTGTTCGCGGCTGCGCTGGATTTTCTGCTCCAGTGCCCGGACAGAAATCCCCTCCTGCGCTGTCACCCTGGCAAAGCGCAGTCGTTCGTCACCATCTTCCAGACTCAGCAGCACCTTGGCATGTCCGGCAGAGATCATGTTCGAACCGAGCATCTGCTTGATCTCATCTGAGAGATCCAGCAGACGCAGGGAGTTGGCCACTGAGGCGCGGGCTTTGCCGACTCGTTCGGCGATCTCCTGCTGTGTCAGCCCGAAGGCATCGACCAGTGCCCGGTAGCCTTCGGCTTCTTCGATGGCATTCAGGTCTTCGCGCTGCAGGTTCTCCACCAGTGCCATTTCGGCCGCCGTCCGGTCTTCGGCCTCCAGCAACACCACCGGCACTTCTGTCAGACCAGCTTCGGTGGCAGCACGCAGACGGCGTTCACCGGCGATCAGCTCGTACTGACCCGGTGCGGTTTGGCGGCAGACCAGCGGCTGGATGACACCGTGGGCGCGGATCGAGGTCGCCAGTTCGTAGAGCGCCTCTTCGTCGAAAACGCGGCGTGGCTGCCACGGCGAAGGCACAATCTGTCCGACCGGGACCTGCAAAACACGCTGACTGTCGTCCAGTTCTTGAGTAGGGGACAGGGTTGTCACATCAGTCGCCGGTGCATCTGCCGCAGCCAGGGCGGCGGCTGTCCGGGCGGAAGTTCCGGGAATCAGGGCATCCAGCCCACGCCCCAGACCGCCGACCCGTTTGGGGCGACTTTTAGCAGGTGTTTTGGTGGTTTTAGTGGTTTTTTTTCCGGCCGATGCAGCTTTGGCAGCCATGGTTACTCCTATGGATAGATGCCGACCCGGTCCAGCCCCATATCTTCCGGAAAGCCGAACAGCAAGTTCATGTTCTGCAGTGCAGAGCCGGCCTGCCCCTTCATGAGATTGTCGATATAGGAGACGACCCGCAGGCGCTGGACCCTTGTATCGACGCTGATGACGAGGTCGATATAGTTCGTGCCTCGCACATGCAGGGTACCAGCCGCCGCATCCGAAGGCATGACACGCACAAAGCAGCTATCGGCAAAAAAGTCACGGTAGACCGCCAGCAGCTCTTCTTCGCTCATCGGTTCGAGCAGATCGGCATAGAGGGTGGACATGATACCGCGGCAGGTCGGCACGACCTGAGCTGTAAAGGTGATCGGCATCGGTTTGCCGGCGAGCAGCAACAGGCGCGCACCTTCAGCACCACTTTGCAGT
>CAZMGQ010000110.1:0-7061 GCA_964565855.1 uncultured Lentisphaerales bacterium
CAAAAACACAAAGAAACCGGAAACAATTAAAGCTTCATGAATAAACCGCGCTAGAGTTCGGTCCTGACAAAGGGCCCAAGCTGGAATTTCCGAACATCTTGAAAGTTCCTCTCTACTTCGCCGAACGCAATGTTGGCATTGCCATCAATCCGGCTACCGGTGCCACAGTCGACAAAAAGCTTTATCAGGCTGAATACCTGCGCCTCAATCACGGTGTCTCGCTGGCCTTTGCCGCCGAATGCTACAACAACCTCGATGGCAAGTCTGCTTCGCCAGCAGTGGATGTTCTTGCGGCATTCGGCAATCAGCGCGACCTGATTATCGGCGGTCAGCAGGGCGTGGCACGGCTGGAGTTAGTCGAGGAAAATCTGCGCCTGCCCGATCCTCCTGAGATCAAAACACAATATCTGCGCTGGACTCTGCTGACCCCCGCCATTTTTGCCCATGGTTGGCTCCCCGGCTGGGTGGGCGAGGATGGCCAGGTTATGCTGCGTAATATCACTCGCCGGCAGGACGAGTCGCGCCCTGCCTGGAAAGAGAGGCAGGAACAGGCTCCTTTGGTTGGTGGCAGCCTGATCGCCGCTCGCGTCGGCAAGCCCTTCGCCTTCTCCGGCTGGGATACTGAAAGCGGCCCCAAGCCGACCCGCCTCGCTGTGCCGGCCGGTTCCTGCTATGTCTTCGACTGTGGCGATCCAGCAAAGGCTCAGACACTCGCCAAACTGCTTAACTACACACCCCGCAGCGACCATGAAGGTCCCAAAGGTTACGGTATCGGCCTCTGTTCTTCACTGAATGTGTCAAGTCCTGACTTCCGTTTGACACTTTTTTGTTCATGTAGCTGTGTACTGATCTGTGGGGGCTCCCGATGACAAGGGAGCTGAGCCCCGCATGCCTGGCACTTGGGATGAGCCCGATCCCCGTAGGGGTGGCCCGGAGGGCCAAGGGCGCAGCCCAAGTGCCAGGCATGAAAATTCTAGGCAGCCTGTTTGTGTACCTCTTCCGGAACGCGGTAATCAAGCGAGGTATGTGGGCGCCTTGTATTGTACAAAAAGACCGCTTGCTCAAGAGCTACTCTGGCTTGCTCTTTTGTCTTGAAAGTGCGATCCATCTCATACTCCTGTTTCAAAATCCCGTTTACTCTTTCGGCTTTGGCATTCTCGTAGCAATGCAATATCTCTGTCATGCTGATGGGTAACGAGCGCCCCTTGAGACGATTTACATAGGCATGAGAGCAGTATTGGCCGCCACGATCTGAGTGGTGTATGGGATAAGCCTGGTCTGGAAGATCAGCCAAGGCCATATCCAGGGCCCCAAGACTCAATGAAACATCAAGGCTATCCGAAAGATAAAAGCCGACAATCTTGCGCGAGTATGCATCGGTGATAAGCGATGCATAGACAAAGGCTTCATCTGTGCGAATGTAAGTAATGTCGCTGACCCATGCCTGATTCGGAGCCGTAAGTGTCAAATCATCAAGCAGATTGCGGAAGGTCGGCAAGTAGTGTCTTGAGTCGGTTGTGCGAGCCTTACCCGGCTTGCGTGGCACCAGCATATTGTGTTCCGCCAATAGCTCGAAAAAGCGATCACGCCCGATACTGACATTCGCCTCGCTCAATTCAGGGCTCAGAAGATGCAGTAGTTTACGCCCTCCAAGACGAGGCTGCAACTGACGCTCTCGCTTGACTAGCTCTAAAATAAGACCTTCATCTATTTGTCGACGACCTCGTAAACGGCGCAGAGCATAGTAATTCTGGCGACTCATACCAACAAAATCACAAAGGGACGTAATGCTGATATTATTGCGCTTTGCCTCGTCTGCTACGTCATTTACACCTTGCCAGCGTGTTTTTTTTTGAACTCATCCACATCAGATATATTCCCCACCCGACAGGCCATCCGTAAATAAGACTCAGCCATAAGGTGTTCAATAGTCTTGGTGGACAGAGCCTTCTCAAGCTCTTTTACACGCCGACGCAACTCTTTCAACTCGTTGTTCTCTTGCACTGTCTCTACCCTGATAATCTTTCCGACCAGTTGGTCCTTGCCATACTTGATTGCCCATCCACGAATGGTACCCTTGCCACCTATTCCAAAACGACGTCTGGCTTCCCCAAATGAGGAAACCTCACCGCTTTCAATGGCATTTAAAACACGCAACTTGAAAGCTTCACTATACAGAATAGTTTTCCGCATTGCATCACTCCTTACTGTTAGGTCCTGTTTGAGGTGTCAATATATATCAGGACGGGACACAAATTACCGAGTCCGAAATCCCGTGTCTGGAGTCACCACAGCCCGCCATATTTTTTGACTCCGGACTCCGGACTCTGTGACCCCGGGTGTCATGGTGTCAGGCGTCACGGCGTCCTTGCAGCTCAACCGTTCGGCTGTCAGGCCGCATAGCACCAGCTCTGGGACCCCCGAGCTCCAGCTCGGGTCAGATGAGAGCGAAATTCATAATCTCGCAAAGCCGTTTCCAGATTACGACGCGATCCCATGATCTGCTGCACGCCTGACTGTAATCTTGCAAAAGGTTTGCCAGATTACAGAATGTGGCAAAACTGATATTAGCGTCGAACCGGGACGTTTAGTCACATTGCGCTAAATAGTTTTCGGCTCGGCAAAACTATAGCGACTTTTTGTCTCAACTGTCAGGTTTGCTTAAAAGCGTCTTTTTTACATCTAATATAATGTACTGCAAGCTATTACACATATATCCCTGGAACCCTCGCCGACTTTGGCATGACGGCTGCTAAATATAAAGCGCATCCATGAGGGTGCACAACAAAAGGAGAAAATCATGAATGTTCGTTATCTGATTCCACAAAGACGCCGTCCCGTAGCACTGGTTCGCAGACGCCCGGGATATGCGTTCAACCACGAAATTGACCGTCTCTTCTCCGATATGCTGGAGAGTTTCGGAATGCCTACCCCCTGGGGGCGGACAGAACTTGGCCTTGAGTCTGTGTGGCCGGCGGTAAATGTTGCCGAGACAGACAAGGATGTCGTTGTCACGGCCGAACTGCCGGGTCTCGACTCCAAGGACGTGACCCTTGAGCTGGAAGACAACGTTCTTTCGCTCAGTGGCGAAATGAAGAACGAAAGCGAGAGCGAGGACGAAGACCGGCGCTGGACCCGTGTCGAGCGGACGAGCGGCAGTTTCCGTCGCGAGATTGAGCTGCCGGACGAAATCGATGCCGACAAGGTCAAGGCGACCTTCGAGCGTGGCGTTCTTACCGTAACTCTGCCCAAGGCGGAGCCGGTGGAAGACAAGCGCAAAGTGATCGCTATCGAATAATGCACTCGTAACAGGGGTTGCAAAACTGCGGGAATTTGGCTTTCCTATTTGCAACCCCTTGCAATTGCGGTTCGCCCGCCTTCGCCAAGATGCTACGGCGCGACATGCGATGACGCTCGCTCTCCAAAAAAGTTCGCCAGACGGTTGATATTCAAAATGGAGGGCAGCAGGCGTGGGGCCTTCCCTGCAACTTACAGGTTGCGGGAAAGGCCCTCTTTTATATTCGGGTACCAGGTTGTTTTTTCTGCATTCCGCTGCTGAAGAGTCTGGTTTTTGCTCCCGCTGAGGCTCAATTTCCGGCAATGCTTGCTCGGGAGCAGACCATGACGAAATCACTTTTTCTGTAAAATCTAGCAGCTTACTAGGTTTTACTTGTCTGTCGGGACGAAACTGTGCCATGATGAATGCCGTTTTCCGACTTTCGACTCTTGCAGTGTGGAGCATTGAGGAGTCGCAAGGTTCAGGAGTTTGAAGAGGAAGAGTTTGTAAAGATGAACAGCAAATTACCATGGTGGCGCGATGAAGACAGGCGTCTGGCGGTTTTTGCCGTCATTTCACTACCGGCGCTGATCTGGAGCTACTTTTATAACGGCGGACACGACCACGGGACGATTGGTTGGACAGCCAAAACCCTGACTGATCCGGCCTGGATACCGATTCTGCTCTGTGGCAGTCCGATTATAACCCGTGCTTTTCACCGGCTCTTTACCCGTGGCAATATCCGGGCCGGCCTCCTGATCAGTATTGCCATTCTGGCCGCGATTGCGGTGGGAGAGCTTTTTGCAGCGGGCGAAGTGGCTTTCATCATGACTCTGGGCGAGCTGCTCGAAGGTCGTACCGTACGCAAGGCGCGCGAGGGCATTCACAAACTGATGCAACTGGCACCCCGTACGGCCCAGCGTCTGCTGGACGATGGCAATGAAGAGACTGTCGATGCCACGGCATTGGCGGTCGGTGACGTAGTGCGCGTCCGACCGGGCGAAACCGTGCCCGCCGATGGCGAGATTGTGGCTGGCGAAACCTCGCTCGACCAGGCCATTATTACCGGTGAATCCCTGCCGGTGGACAAGGGGCCCGGCGACAGTGCTCTGGCCGGCACCATCAACCGCTTCGGCTCCATGGATCTGCGGGTCGACCGGGCGGCGGAGGATTCCACCGTGCAGCGCATGATCAACCTCATAAAACTGGCGCAGGAGCGTCGGGCGCCGGTTGTCCGGCTGGCCGACCGCTGGGCGACGGTGCTGGTGCCGGTTGCTTTCACGACGGCGCTCGTCGTTTATCTGGTTACCAGGGATATCCTGCGGGCGGTCACGATTCTGGTGGTCTTCTGTCCCTGTGCCCTGGCACTGGCGACGCCGACCGCGATTATGGCCGCCATTGCCAACCTCAGCCGCCGTGGTGTGCTGGTCAAATCCGGCGAAGCGCTGGAAGCGATGGGGCGCATTACCACCATGGCGTTTGACAAAACGGGCACCCTCACGGTCGGAAAGCCCTCCCTGGTGGAAGTGCTGCCGTTCGAAGCGAGCGGTCTCGACAAGGCCGCATTTCTGCGTCTGGCCGCCGCTGCCGAAAGGCGTTCCGAACATCCGCTCGGCAAGGCCATTGCAGCCGTCCTGCCGGATGCGCCTCAGCCGGAGTCCTTCAATATGGTGCCCGGCAAAGGTGTCGAAGCCACTGTCGAGGGACGTCGCCTGGCGCTGGGTACTCCCGGCTGGCTGGCCGAACGTGGACTGAAGGCTGACGCTGCCACGGCGGCGGAGATCGAACGCATCCGTGAAATGGGTCAGGCGGTGGTGGCCGTTGAGATGGACGGGGCTTATGCCGGCCTGCTGGCACTTGGCGACAGTCTGCGTACCGATGCACGCGAAACCGTGGAGCGGGTCCGCAAAGCCGGTGTCGAACGGACTTTGCTGCTGACTGGCGACCATCGGGCCGCCGCCGAACGTATGGCGGAGGCCTCAGGGGTGGACGAGGTCAAGTCGGACCTGCTGCCGGAGGACAAGGTGGCACATGTCATGCAGTATGCCTCGCTCGGAGCGGGTGTTGCCATGGTGGGCGACGGGGTCAACGATGCTCCGGCACTCAAAACAGCCACGGTCGGCATCGCCATGGGCGGAGTCGGCAGCGACATTACCGTCGAAGCGGCAGATATAGTCCTGATGCGGGACGACATCCTCCTGCTGCCGCACCTGTTGCGGATGTCCCGTCGTGCCCTCTCCAATATCGGCATCAATATTTCGGCTTCGCTGCTCTTCAACGCGGCCGCGATCGTCTTTGCCGCCAAAGGCCTCCTGGGCCCGGCCCTGGGCGCCCTGCTGCACAACGCCAGCTCGGTTTTCGTCGTCCTCCACGCCTCGTTGCTGCTGCGGGTAAAGCCGGAAGACTAGCGCTTTCAGGTACGGCAACATCATTGTTTCCAGTCTGCCGCTGTTTTGACACTCACCTGCTACTGATCGTGGTTCGCAGGTTTATTCTTGCATTCGACTGAAATTTCTTCTAATATATCTGCCTCTTATCCCTCCCCTGAAGCTATTTGAGTTTATATTGGTTTCAGGCGTTTTTTTCACTGCAATCACAATCCACCATGGCAAAAGAAGATTCAATAGAGCTTCAAGGTACGGTGGTCAAGGTTCTGCCTGCGACCATGTACCGCGTAAAGCTTGAGAACGGCCACGAGATTCTGGCCCACATCTCAGGCAAGATGCGCAAATTTTTCATCAAAATTACCACCGGCGACCGTGTCACCATCGAAATGTCGCCCTACGACCTGACCAAGGGGCGCATTATCTATCGCCACCGCGTCTAGAGTTTTCTCTCACTGCATGGCCGGTCCCGTCGGAACGGCAATGCGCTTTTCACGATTTTCAGCCTCCGTCTGTTGCGGACAGGACTCAGCAGATAACCCAGTATGTTTACCGGACTGATCCAGCGTGTCGGCACTCTGCAACGTCGTTTGCGGCAAGATGGCGGTGCGCGGTTAGAAATTGCCTGCGACCCCTGGCCTGATCCGCTCCAGCATGGCGAGAGCATCGCCGTTCAGGGAGCCTGCCTGACACTCGCCGCCAGCGACAGTCCTGCACACTTTGCGGTGGATGTACTGGATGAAACGCTCGACTGCACCAGCCTCGGGCAGCTCCGTACCGGCAGCCGCCTCAATCTTGAGCGTGCGCTACGGTCCAGCGACCGGCTGGGCGGCCACTTTGTGACGGGCCATGTCGATGCCCCCGGAACGCTGCTGGCGGTGCGCCAGCGCGGGCGTGACGTTATTTTCCATATCGCCGCCGAACCGGCCGAAGCCCGTTATATTGTTTACAAGGGCTCGATCTCTGTCGATGGTGTCAGCCTCACGGTCAGTGCCGTACATGAGGACGGCTCGTTTGAGGTCAACCTGATTCCGACGACGCTGGCCGACACGACGCTCGGTGAACGTCGCCCCGGAGATTTGGTCAACCTCGAGACGGATATTCTCGGCAAGTATGTTGAACGGCTCCTGCAGCCCGGCGGCCGGGCCCCGGCCGGGGTAACACTGACAACATTGGCCGAAGCCGGCTTTCTGTAGCGTCTGGCTCGTCCGCGGTGGCGGCTCAGGGTTCGCTGTCGCGCCGCTTGCGCTTGATCAGGCCGTCGCGACCGGGCTTTTCATCTTCGATGGCTCCGGCACGGGAGAGTGCAGCCGAGCGGGCCATCGGCGACTGGCTGGGGTCGAGCAGCCGCTGCCGTTCGAGCACCTTGATCCCGTCGCGCGTCGAGCTGATCGCTGTAC
>CAZMGQ010000111.1:0-7004 GCA_964565855.1 uncultured Lentisphaerales bacterium
ATGGCAAGACTTCGCTTATGGACCGTATCCGTTCAGCCAAGGTCGCTTCCGGCGAGGCCGGCGGCATCACCCAGCATATCGGAGCCTATACGGTCGATCTTGACGGTCAGCAGATCACCTTCCTCGATACCCCGGGGCACGCCGCCTTTTCATCGATGCGTGCCCGAGGTGCCAGTCTGACTGATATTGCAGTCATCATCATCGCCGCCGATGACGGCATCATGCCCCAGACCCGCGAGGCCATCCGCCACGCCCGTGAGGCCGATGTCACAATCATGATCGCCATCAACAAGTGCGACCTGCCCCAGGCTCAGCCCGATCGCATCCGGCAACAGTTGCAGGCCGAAAACCTGACGCCGGAAGAATGGGGCGGAGATGTGGTCGTCTGCGAAGTCAGCGCCCACACCGGTGACGGGATCGATAACCTGCTGGAAATGATTCTGCTCCAGACCGAAATTCTGGAACTCAGCGCCAACCCCGACCGCCGTGCCAACGGCACCGTTATCGAAGCTCAGATGGAGCCCGGGCGCGGCCCGATGGCCTCGGTGCTGGTCACAGGCGGCACGCTCAATGTCGGCGATGCTGTTCTCTGTGGCGAATACCACGGTCGCCTGCGTGCCATCATCAACGCCCAGAACAAGCTCATCAAGTCCGCCGGCCCTTCGATGGCTGTCCGGCTGATGGGACTCTCGGGTGTGCCCGAGGCCGGTATGGAATTCCGGGTAATGCCCAACGAGAGACGTGCCCGCCAACTGGCGGACGAGTATGCCGAGAAGAAGAAGCTCGACGAACTTGACGTAACCCAGGCGCGGTCGGTCGATGATATTTTCCGCAAAATTCACGATTCCGAAAAACTCGAGCTGCGCATCATCCTGCGCGGCGATGTCCAGGGCTCTGTCGAGGCGATCGAAGAATCAATTGCCGGAATCAAAAGCGACAAAGTCAGCACTTCGATTATCGCAACCGGTACCGGTAACATTACAGCCAACGATGTCCAGCGTGCCGGCTCGGGTTCAGCCGTCATCATCGGATTCCAGACTTCCCCCGAAAGCGGCGTTGCCGCCCAGGCCCGTCATTACGGTGTCCGAATCAGAACCTTCCGCATCATTTACGAGCTGCTGGACTTTGTGAAGCAGGAGATGCTCAGTCTGCTGCCCGCTGAGTACCGCGAAGTGGTCCGTGGTCATGCCCTCGTCAAACAGGTTTTTTCACTCAACCGCAAAGGCAATGTGGCCGGCTGCCAGGTTACCGATGGCGCCATCCAGATCGATGGCAAGGCCCGCGTCCTGCGTCAGGACAAAGTGCTACATACCGGAGAGTTTGCTTCTATCCGCCACTTCCAGGACGAGGTCAAAGAAGTTGTTGCCGGTCAGGAGTGCGGTCTCGGACTGGCCAACTTCGAAGAGTACCAGGAAGGCGATGTCATCCAGTGCTTCGTCCTCGAGGAAATGCCCAAAACTCTCTGATCTGACATGCCCGTTGACCGTATCAAGCGCATCAATGAACTGATCCGGCGCGATATTGCCTCTTCCCTGCTCCATATCGGACAGAGCGAGGGAGTCGATACCACCGCGATCATGATCGTCGATGTCTCCACCTCACGCGACCTTCGCAATGCCACTATCTACGTCTCGCTCAAAGGCACTGCCGAAGAGCGTGATTGGCTGATCAAGTGGCTGCGCCGCCGCCGGATAGATTTCCAATCCAGTATCGCCCAGTCGCTCAGCCTCAAATACACACCCAAACTGATGTTCCGTCCTACCACCGCTATCGAAAAAGGCGACCGCGTACTCGACATTCTCGCCAAGCTGGATCAAGACGCCGGTCAGGATCAAAACGGGCCTTGTTTGCCAACCGAAGATTAAAAAACCCATGAATAACCGACCTTTCCCGCGCGACAACGACGGCTTTCGCCCCTGGCGACGCGATGACAGCCGTCCTCCGCGACGCCCTGACCGTGACGATGATCAACGCCGTGGACCTCCCGGCGACACAGATGACAAGGGCAACTACCGGACCGACAATGTCTGGCGCAGCCCCGATGCACATGATGCAGCCGAACGCCGCCCCCAGGGGCGACGTGATGACGACCGCCGCGACCGGGGCGGTTACGACCGTGACCGTGGTGGACGCGATAGCTTCGAGCGTCGCCCGTGGCAACGTCGGGACGATGACCGGGGGGATCGGCGCAGCTTCGACCGCGACCGTGGCGGACGCGACGGCTTCGAGCGCCGCCCTTGGCAACGTCGCGACGACGACCGTGGTGATCGCCGCAGCTTCGACCGCGACCGTGGCGGGCGCGATAGCTTCGAGCGCCGCCCCTGGCAGCGACGCGACGACGACCGTGGTGATCGACGCAGCTACGACCGCGACCGTCGCGGACGCGATGGCTCCGAGCGTCGCCCTTGGCAGCGTCGCGATGACGATCGGGGAGATCGGCGCAGCTTCGACCGGGATCGCCGTGACCGCGGCAGCTTTAATCGTGACCGACGCGACCGGGGCAGCTTTGACCGTGGACGGCGCGACGATTTCGATCGCGACCGCCAACCCAAAAAAACACGCTTTCCCGATCCGCCTGCCGGTGAGCTGATCTATGGGCGTCAGCCCGTCTCCGAACTGCTCAAGGCCAATCGGCGCGGTGTCCGCATGCTGCTCCTTTCGGATACCCTCAAGCCGACCGACGAGATTACGGCCATCGAAACCCTGTGCGGCGAACGCGAAGTCGAAATTCAGCGTCATGCCAGGGAAGTTTTCGACAGTTGGCTCAATGCCGCCAATCACCAGGGTGTCATCGCCGTCTGCGACGATTACCCCTACTCCACTTTTGAAGAAATCTATGAAGCCCTGCTCCAGGCGGAAGACAATGCCATGATCGTTCTGCTCGACCATGTGGTCGATCCGCAGAACCTCGGCTCGCTGCTGCGCAGTTGCGATGCGGCCGGAGTGCTCGGCGTCATTCTGCCGGCCGACCGGGCTGTCGGCGTCACTTCGGCCGCCGTCCGTGCCTCGGCCGGTGCCGCCGAACACCTGCGTGTCGCCATTGTGCCCAGCCTCGCCAGCTCCATCGAAAAGATGAAAGACAAAGACTCCGGCGTCTGGGTAACCGGCTTCGAACCGGGTGAAGATGCCAGGCCCTACACGGAAATCGACCTCAAGGGCAAGGTTGCCCTTGTCATAGGTAGCGAAGCCAAAGGCCTCAGCAGCTCAGTCAGGGAAAAGTGCGATTTCCTGGCCCGTCTGCCGATGCTGGGCAAAGTCGATTCCCTCAATGCCGGTGTCGCCGGTGCCCTGGCTATGTACGAAGTTCTGCGCCAGCACGGACACAAGTAATCGACGCCCTTCGTGCCGGAGCCGTCTCAGAAAGATTGACTCCCCTCACCTGCAAATTGACTCACGACCATGACCACCGTACTCAAAACCCTACAGGATCGCGGATTATTCGAAGACAGCACCAGCCCTGAGCTGGATGAGGCGCTAAGACAGCCGATGACGATGTATGCCGGTTTCGACCCCAGCAACTACAGCCTGCAGGCCGGCAACTTTGTCACGATCATGGCCCTCAGCCACTTCCAGCGGGCCGGCCACAAGGTTATCGCCCTCGTCGGCGGTGCTACCGGCCTTATCGGGGATCCCTCCGGCAAAACAACCGAACGGCAGATGCAGACCGCTGAACAGATCGAGCACAACCTGGAGGGAATCAAGGAAAATCTCTCGCGCTTCATTGAGTTCGACAAAGGCCCCAATCCGGCGATCATGGTCAACAACTACGACTGGCACAAGGACTTCAGCTTCATCTCGTACCTGCGTGATGTCGGCTGCCACTTCCGCATGGGCTCCATGCTCTCCAAAGAAAGCGTCCGTGCCCGCCTCA
Organism: uncultured Lentisphaerales bacterium; assembly: GCA_964565855.1. Classification (GTDB taxonomy): domain Bacteria; phylum Verrucomicrobiota; class Kiritimatiellia; order RFP12; family JAZUKQ01; genus CAZMGQ01. The sequence goes on from CAZMGQ010000111.1 coordinate 3,872, forward strand.
ACAGCGATGTCGGCATGAGCTTCACCGAGTTCTGCTACCAGACGCTCCAGGGCTACGATTTTCTGCATCTCTACGATAATTTCGGCTGCCGTCTCCAGATCGGCGGCTCGGATCAATGGGGCAACATCACGGCCGGCACCGAGCTTATCCGCCGCTGCCGCAGTGCCGAGGCCTTTGGCATGACCTTCCCGCTGGTGACCGACAGCCAGGGGCGCAAGTTCGGCAAGAGCGAAGGCAATGCCGTCTATCTCGACCATCGCCAGACTTCTTACTACGACTTTTACCAGTTCTTTATGCGGACCGAAGATGCCGACGTCTGTCGCTATCTGCGCATCTTCACCTTCCTCTCACCGGAAGAAATAGCAACGCTCGAGGAAGCTGTACGCACCGAACCCGAAAAGCGCCTCGCCCAGCGCACCTTGGCCGAAGACCTCACCCTTCGCGTCCATGGTGCCACCGGATTGCAAGCTGCGCAACGTGCGACCGAAGTCCTGTTTGGCGGCTCCATGGAAGGGTTGCGGGCGGACGACCTGGCGCCGATTTTTGCCGATGTCCCCTCCAGCACCCTGTCGCGTACGGAGGTTGCCGGCCAGTCGGTGATCGATGTCGCCGTTGGCTCCGGTCTCAGCAAGAGTAAGGGCGAAGCTCGCCGCCTGGCCGACAGTGGCGGTCTCTACGTCAATAACGAGCGTGTTGCCGTGGCAACCACTATCTCGGACGATATGATTATCGACAACCAGATGCTCGTCCTGCGCTCCGGCCGCAAAAACTACCGTGTTGTCAAAATCGGCTGATCACAATGGCCGCCCCTCTGACAAAACAACATCAATCAGATGGCCCGCACCAGCGTCCTTTACCGTGTCCCCTATGCCGACACGGATCAGATGGGTGTCGTTTACTACGCCAATTATCTGGTCTATTTCGAACGCTCGCGCAGCGAACTCCTGCGTGTCACCGGCTTCACCTACAGCACCATGGAAGCTCGTGGTATGGGACTGCCGGTTATCGAAGCCCATGTCGACTACAAGTCACCGGCCTTTTACGACGATCTGCTCGAAATCACCGGACGGGTCACTCTGGCAAGGGGCTTCCGCATCCGGATCGACTGTGAAGTCTGGCGGGATGATCAACTGCTGGCTACCGGTTACACTGTCCACTGCTGTATGGATATGCAAACCCGCAAACCCACCCGTATCCCGCCCGAAATCGCCGAAGTGGGACCGGAGTAAGTTCAACTCACGACCGGCTCAATCAAGCCCCGCACAACCTCCGCCGCCAGCACCATTCCGGCTGTTGCCGGAACAAAGACAATACTGCCGGGTGTAGGACGTTTGGCAGTGCAGCGTTCATCCTCGAAGCGCACCTGGGGAACCGGCAGCGGTGTCTCAACCGAGAAAACGACCGGCAGACTTTCGATTCCCTGACGGCGCAGCTTTTTACGCATGGCACGACAGAGAGGACAAGTGTCTGTTTCAGAGAGGTCACCCAGCCTGACTTTCGTCGGATCGATCCGATTGCCCATACCCATGCAACTGATCATTCGTATCCCATGCTTCCGCGTCTGAACTACCAGGTCGACCTTGGCCCGCACCGTATCGGTCGCATCGACTACAAAGTCAAAACCGGCAAAATCAAACTCCCCGGCTTCTTCCGGCCGATAAAACACTTCCCGCACTTCGATTACAGCCCCGGGGTTGATATCCAGCAGGCGCTGGCGCAGAGCTGCACCTTTGCTCAGACCCAGAGTACTGTGAAGGGCCATAAGCTGGCGATTGAGGTTGGTGGAACCAACCTCATCATGGTCAACCAGAGTCAAGCGCCCCACAGCACTGCGGATCAGACCCTCAGCGGCAAAAGAGCCTACTCCGCCCAGGCCGAATATGGCTACATGAGAGTTTGCCAACCGCTCGACAGCCTCCCTGCCGAGCAGCAGTTCGGTACGGGCAAAAGCCGCGTCGCTCATCAGACACCGTAGTCTTCACCGTTGTGATATGTCTGACGGTTTTTTTTGCGCTTGCGTCGGGATTTGGAGCGATTTTTTTTGCTGTTTTTGGTGGAAGATTCCTTTGACTGTTTTTTACCCTGCGCTTTTCCTGTGTCTTCAACTTCGTCAATTTCGTCAGCCAGAGTGTCTTCGTCTTCGTCAAAATCAGCTACGTCCTCTTCTTCCTGATCGATCGGCTCGTCAAACTCCACCCTCTGCTCTTCAGCTTCTTCACGCTTTTTTTTGCGCCGACCGAAATAACGCCAGAAAGCGAGGACCGAGAAGGCTTTGCCGATGGCGCGTGCCATGCGGCGCAACGGTTTGGGGCGGCGCAGTTTCTCGAGCTTGCGCATCCCTTCGAGCAGCTCTTCCGGCGAAAAGTCTTTGCGGTGGATATTTTCTTCCAGCTCGATTTCCGTCCGACGAATCTCATCAATCCCGTCGATCACGGTCGCGTCAATCGAGCGCCAGCCCAGCTTGGTCGCTGCTTCGAGGCGTCGATGGCCGGCAATCAGCACCATATCACGCGTAACAGTAATCGGATTCAACTGCCCGCATCGGGTCAGGCTGTCCATTAGCGGCTGCAGGTCACCCAGATCAGACCGAATCCGTTCCGGCACTTTTATCGAACTTATTTCTATTTGCATACTTTTTCCCTCCGGCAAAACGCTGTTTTCCAACAAACACTCTGAATTATGCCACAAACCCCTCCGCTCGTCTAACTTCGAATCATGGGCCCGGCAATCAGCTTGCAACGGCGGTATCAACTGACGATAATTGAGAGGCATGAATAAAACGTCCACTGATCGCTCAGAAACGGCCCTTGGCGAACGTGAGGAAATATCCGGCAGTGTCGAGAACCTGACCTTCCGCAACGATGCCACCGGCTATACAGTCTGCTCAATCCGGCTGGCCGATGGTGCCAAAGGCAGCGATCCCGTGACGATGGTCGGCAAATGTGCCGCAATCTGGGTCGGCGAAGAACTCCAGGCATCGGGCCGCTGGGTGAGACACCCGCAACATGGCTTGCAGTTTCAGGCCGACAGCATCACATGCATAGCACCGACATCGCTCGAAGGTATCCGCCGCTACCTGGCCAGCGGCATGATCCGGGGCATCGGCAAAGTCAACGCCAAGCGGATTGTAGAT
>CAZMGQ010000112.1:0-6992 GCA_964565855.1 uncultured Lentisphaerales bacterium
TTTACCTGTACCGATGTCGTTACTGACTCCGAAACGGGCGAGGTTATCGAAGTCCACGGCACCTGGGACCCCGAGTCGCGCGGCGGGACGAGCCCCGACGGACGCCGGGTACGCGGCACTATCCACTGGGTTTCGGCACAACATGCCGTACAGCTCCCGGTCCGGCTCTACGACCGCCTCTTCAACGTAGAAGATCCGCTCGCCGAATCGGGCGACGACTTCCTGAAACACCTCAACCCCGAGTCTCTGACAGAGGTAACAGCCCTGGCCGAACCGGCCCTGGCCGAAGCCGCCCCCGGCGACCGTGTACAGTTCGAGCGGCTGGGCTATTTCTGTGCCGACAGCGTCGATAGTCAACCCGGAAAACCGGTCTTCAACCGTATCGTGGGACTGCGCGATTCCTGGGCCAAAGTCGCCGCCAAACAGGGATAGGCAGGCGATCGTAGATAGACAGGCGGTCTGCAGTCAGATCGACATGGCACCTATGAAGAGCGCGTTCAGAATCCGGCGGGCATCGCCTGTCGAGACCGGGCGCGGATTGGCGGCCGTCGAGCCGGAGCCCATGACTTCGGCCACGATCTGATCGACATCAGCCGGAATCGGCCCGGCGAAGGGGTTTTCCAGCCGCATGGCTTCCATCATGCGCGGCACAAACTCCAGCAATGGCTCGCCGATGACCTCGCTCACACTCTGATAGTCTTCGCCACAGACCTCGGAATTAAACTGTGTCACTACCGGCAGACAGGCCGCACAGGCAGCACCATGTCCGACTCCGTAACGTGATCCGAGCGGATGCGCCAGGCCATGTACCAGTCCCAGACGCGCATTGGCCAGTGCCACACCCGCCAGGTAGCTGCCCTGCAGCAGGTTGGTACAGCCGCTGCGCCGCCCCTCATAAGTCGGCAGCAGGGCCCGCCCGATCAGCTCCGTCGCCAGTAGCGAAAGTGCCCGGGTCAGGGGAGTGGCATGGCGCGAGGTGTAGGACTCCAGCGCCTGGGTAAAGGCATCCATGCCGGATGCGGCAATCACCCCGCGCGGTGCATCTTCCAGCAGCTCGGGATCGAGCAGTACCACCTGCGGCATCAGACGTGGATGACGGAAAGATTTTTTGACTCCCGTCTCCTGGTTGGTCAGGACACAGACAGCCGTCGCTTCCGAACCGGTGCCGGCCGTCGTCGGTACGGCGACAAAAGGTATGCCTCCCCTTTCCGGCAGTGCCTTGCCGCCATGGTACGCCTCCGAAGAATCCGGCGCATCCACCAGCCCGGCACTGGCTTTGGCCAGGTCGAGCACACTGCCACCACCCACAGCTGCAATCCAATCCACCCGTGTCGCATAGGCTGTCGAGCGCAGCGCCTCAAGCTGGGCCAGGGTCGGCTCACCACCGCAATGACAGTGTGGCACAACCCTCATGCCCTTGGGCACACGTGCCAGCAATCGGGAGAGTCGGCCGCTGTTGGCAAAGGACTGACCATGCACCAGGAGGCCGGTTTTGCCAAGACGTGCGGTCTCGCCCCACAACAGGCGCAAGGCACCGGGTGCAGCATGGGTTTGAGCGGGAAAATGTAAAGTTTGCGGCAGAGCTGATTGGGTGATTTGCATGTCTCCATTGAAGCACAGAGCCAACACTTTCAGCAAGCCGCGGATCGCCCCCCGCCATCGCAACAATTTGTGCATAGGCAAACAAAATCTGCCGCAGATTCGCCCCGCAGGTTGTCGAGTTGCATTTTTTTTTCTGGCGTGCCATGATCAATCCGTCGGGTGGAGCATTTAAAGGGCGTCGCGGCCCGTAATTTCTGGCACAGGAAAATACCTTGAACACTTTTAAAAACCTGGCTCTTTCGGCTTCAGCCGGAACGGGCAAAACCTGGGCTTTGACCCACCGCTACCTGGCGTTGCTGGCCGCCGGCGTGGCACCGGACCGTATTTCTGCCCTGACTTTCTCCCGCAAGGCGGCGGGAGAAATTTTTGATGCGATCGTGGAACGTCTCTGCCTGGCAGCGGAAGATGAGCGGCAGCGTTCTCTCACTGTCGCCAGCCTGACTGACCAGATGGAAACGGTGACTGCCCCGATGAGTTCCGACGAGTACCTGCGTCTGCTCCGGCGCCTACTCGAACAGATCCACCGTCTGCGAATCGGCACCCTCGACAGCTTTATTCTGGGTGTTGCCCGCATGTTTCCCTTCGAGCTGGGGCTGCCGCCGGATTTGCGACCGCTCGACAGTGATGGCGGTGAGGCCATCGCCATCCGCAAGGCCCTGCTGGCAAGACTTTGCGCCCCCCGGTGGAAGCGTCAGGATGACACAGGGAGCAGCACCGGCGCCGAACTGCTCGAAGCCTTCCGCCAGGCCATGTTCGGCCAGGAGAGCAAAAAACTTTCAGACAGGTTGGAAGAGCTGATCCAGCTCCACCACAGACTGTTTCGCGAATCGCGCAGCTTCAGTTGGGGCGACCCCGAACGGATCTGGCCCACAGGCCGCTGGTGGGAGCTGCGTGATTTGTCGGCCCTCAAAACAGCGGCCGATCCTGCCTACCAGGCAGAGCTGGCAGATCGTTTCAGCGGTGGCTCAAGAGCGGTTGACGCTGGCAGACATCTGGTACGTATTGCAGCGACCGGAGCGGCACATGGGCCTGAATCCCCCTACCCTAAAGGTTTGTCAGACAGGATCTTGCCCCCCCTCATTGAACATACAAAAGCCGGAACTCAGCCGTTTTTCACCTGGTATAAAAAGGATTATGACGTACCTGTCGACCTGTGGCCGCCCCTGGCAGCAGCCATCAGCAACCTCGTGGCTGTGGAGGTGGAGCGTGTCTCACAACGCACGGCCGGACTGCACGATATTCTGCAGCGTTACGATGTTATCCTGCGGGAAGCACAGCGGCGCGAAGGCCGCCTGGCCTTCGACGAGTTTGCCCTGCGGCTCGGTGAGCCCGGCTCCCGGCCGAGCAGCGTCAGCGACACCGCCGACCGTATCTATATAGACTACCGCCTCGACGGACGTATCGACCACTGGCTGCTCGACGAGTTTCAGGATACGAGCGATGCCCAGTGGGAGGCCATCGCCAACCTGATCGACGAGGTGGTACAGAATGCTGGCGACAGCCGCTCCTTCTTCTATGTCGGCGATATCAAACAGTCGATTTACGGCTGGCGCGGGGGCAACCACCGGCTCTTCGGCGAAGTCGCCGCTCACGACGGTATCGAACGTGCCAAACCCCTGATCGAATGTCATCGCTCATTACCCGCTGTGATCGATGCCGTCAACTCCATCTTCCACAACCTGCCCGACTGGGTCCCGCAGGCAGGTGCCGACAAGGGCCCCCATCCCGCTGCCGTCGAAGCTTTTATGGCCGAGTGGAACCGCCATATCAGTGCCCGCCGCAATGCAGGCACCGGTTTCGCCGGTCTCCTGCAGTACGAAGAAACGCCCCCTGATACTGCCAAAGCAGCCTCCGAAGTCGATGAAAAAGAAGGTCGCTCGGAGTTTGAGGCTGTCGCCCGGATTCTGTCCGAAGTGCAGCCTCTGCAGCGTGGGCTGACGACCGCCGTGTTGACACGCGACAACAACCAGGGCCGCGAATGTGCCAATGTGCTGCGCCGGCGTCTGCCCGGGATGCCGGTAGTACACGAAGGCACCGGCGGCATACTTGACAATCCGCTCGTCGCTCTGCTGCTGGCCATGCTGCGCTCTGCCGCCCATCCCGACGACAAGCTGGCTCGCCGCCACCTCCAGATGAGTCCCCTCAGCCGTCTCGCTACCAGCCGTGGTATCACCGACTGGCTCGCCGACTTCAGCACCGCCAGCCTGCAACTCATCCACGCCATCGGTTTCGCTGGCACTCTACGCCACTGGGGCGCCGAACTGTCCACGGCTGGAGCACTGAAACCCGACGACCACTTCAGCCAACAACGCTTCGATGAGCTGCTGGCCGCTGCCGCCACTTTCGATGCCACAGGCTCGCGCGATGTCGATGCCTTTGCCGAACATGTACGTGCCTGCATGGTCAAAACCGAGTCCACCGCCGGCACGATCCGTGTCATGACAATCCACCAGTCCAAGGGCCTCGGTTTCGATATCGTGATCGTGCCTTTTTCACGCAACGCCAAAAGCTTTACAGACATGCGAGGCATCGACCTGCTGATGGAAGCTCAGCCCCCCGATGGCGGCTGGGTTTTGCAGCCGCTTCCAGTAGAAATCCGGAATTTCATCGGCGGTGCCCCCGATCGGGCCATGGAGCAAGAGCGGGTCGAAAACAATTTCAGCCAACTCTGCGTTCTCTATGTGGCCCTCACCCGAGCCAAGCAGGGTCTTTACATGCTGATACCCGAACCTCCCAAAAGCGGAAAAGCCGTGCGCGAAGCCGATCTCCTGAGTGAGCGTCTTGCCCCGGAAAATGCTGCCACCGAAGAGATGTGCGGTCTCAAACTGCTCGCACAGTTCGGCAATCCAGTCTGGCACGAGGCGTATGCGCCGGACAAAAAGGAAACCGCTGTCAGCCGGGAAGGACAACCGCAGATTGCACCGCTGCCGCTGCAATTCACCCGCGAAATCCCACGGCATGAACCCTCCAAGGAACGCGCGGCGGATGCCGCCTTTCCGGCCCATCTGGTCTTCGACAGCGAAATGGCCGCCGTGCGACAATTCGGATCGGCCATCCACCGGCTGTTCGAAGGCATCGAATGGCTCCACGACTGTGATATCGAGCAACTCATCAGTCAGTGGCGCGCCGGTTCGGCCGAGCCGGAGCTTCTGCTGGACGATGTCGAAAAACAGTTCCGCCAAAGCATCGCGTCGGACGACGTCCGCCACATGTTGCAGGGTCCGGACTCTGCCACAACCATTGTCTGGCGCGAGGCACCTTTTTCGATTATCCGCGAAACAGATGGACAGGGCGAACTTATGAGCGGTCGTTTCGACCGGGTTGTCATTGAGCAGGATTCAACAGGCAAACCGGTGCGGGCAACGATTGTCGACTACAAGAGCAACCGTGTGGAGAACGAAGCGGAGATGCGGCGGGTGGCCGCCGGCTACGAACCGCAGATGCGCGATTATGCCGCCGCAGCGGCGCAGATCCTGGATCTGCCGCCAACCGCCGTCAGTGCCAGCCTGCTCTTTACCCGACTGGCCCGGGTCGTCTCCCTCAATCTCCACGAGTGATCAGTAACCCGGTAGCGCAACATCCCCGCGATACGCACTGAAGCTTACTTTTGGGAGAGCGAGCGTCCTTAGCCTGTCGCTCCGTAGCCTTGGCGAAGGCGGATGATCCGAATCGGCAACTATTCCGAGGGCAGCGGCGTGTCAGTCGTATCGCCCTCTTCCGCCGTATCAGGTTCAGGTTCACTCGACGAGGCGGCCTGATCTGCTTCGCTCACCGCAGCTTCCGACTCAGCTTCCGGCTCAACGTCATCACTTCCGTCGCCGTCGGCAGCAGCTTTTTCCTCTCCCCGTTCAGCGGCAGTGCGAATCCGGCCATGCAGGACGATGTCCTCGGCATCGGCTCCATCAACCGTCTCACGGTCGAGCAATACTTCGACCAGCTTTTCGACCTGTTCGCGATGACTCTCGAGCAGACTCTTGGCCCGTTCAAGAGCTTCGCGCACCAGGCGATCGACCTCGTCGTCGATCTTCTGAGCCGTCTGATCGCTGTAATCCTGACTGCGCGACACTTCGCGCCCGAGGAACATCAGTTCTTCGCGACGACCATAGGTGCGGGGGCCAAGTTCTTCACTCATGCCCCAGTCGCAGACCATGGCACGTGCGAGAGCGGTGGCCTGTGAGAGATCCTGCCTGGCACCGGTACAGATATCGGGCAGAAAAACCTCTTCGGCTGCCCGGCCGCCGAGCGCAATGGCCAGGTTGGAGAGGAGCTTGGTACGGCTGAGGTGCGTAATGTCCTTTTCGGGCAGGAACATGGTGCTGCCGAGCGACATACCACGCGGAATGATGGTGACTTTGTGCAGCGGATCGGCCTCGGGCACCAGCACGTTGACCACTGCATGGCCGACCTCGTGATAGGCTGTGATGCGCCGATCATTATCATCGACCCGGCGGCTGCGACGTTCGCGCCCCCAGAGCACCTTGTCACGGGCTTCGTCCATGGCGGCATTGTCGATGCCGTCCTTGTTCTCGCGGGCAGCCAGCAGAGCGGCCTCGTTCATGAGGTTGGCGAGATCGGCACCGGAAAAGCCCGGTGTGCCACGCGCAGTACGGCGCAGATCGGCATCGGGAGCCAGTTTGACCTTGGCTGAGTTAACTTTGAGGATTTCGAGGCGGCCCTCGAGCGTCGGCAGGTCGATCACAATCTGGCGATCGAAGCGCCCCGGACGCAGCAACGCCTGATCGAGCACATCGGGCCGGTTGGTGGCTGCCACAATAATGACACCCTCGGAGGTCTCAAAGCCGTCCATCTCAACCAGCAGGGCGTTGAGGGTCTGTTCACGTTCGTCGTGCCCGCCGCCGATGCCGGTAAAACGACTGCGACCCACAGCGTCGATTTCATCGATGAAGATAATGCAGGGGGCATGTTTCTTGCCCTGCTCGAACATGTCGCGCACACGCGAGGCCCCGACCCCGACAAACATTTCGACAAAATCGGAACCACTGATACTGAAGAACGGCACATCCGCCTCGCCGGCGATCGCCTTGGCCAGCAGCGTCTTGCCGGTGCCGGGAGGCCCGACGAGGAGAACCCCCTTGGGGATACGACCGCCGAGCCGCTGGAACTTCTGCGGCGCCCGGAGGTACTCAATCACTTCTTCGACCTCTTCCTGAGCCTCCTCGATACCGGCCACGTTGGCAAAGGTGATCTTCTGCTTGTCGCGGTTGAGCATCTTGGCCCGGCTCTTGCCAAACGACATGGCACCACTGCCCGCCGATCGCATCTGGCGGATGAAGAGGAAATAGAGCAGCCCAAAGATCAGCAGCAGCGGGACGATGTTGTAGAGCAGGCTGACAAAGTGCGGATTCTGCGGCCGGTAGCGGAACTGGATA